>NZ_JBQYLH010000020.1:0-105135 GCF_052677165.1 Sunxiuqinia sp. sy24 | reverse complement strand
GGGGTTTTTATTTGTTGCTGCCCATAACTACCCAGTTCTCCATAGCCCATATCATCGGCTAATAAAAAGAGAATATTTGGTTGAGACGACATTTCATTTTTCTGATGTTTACACGAAAAAAGAAGAGATACAATGAATAATGATGATAATAATTTAGAATAATTCATTAGTTAAACTTTAGGATAATACACAAAAATCAAGACAAATAACGAGATGCTTGATTTTATTATTCTGGATTTATTTTTGTTATTGTTCGAGCTAAACATTTCTAATTCATTCAAGAATACCAAGTCGTTTTCCTGATATCTTTCAAGATTAATACTATGATTCCGTACTGCTATGTTACTACCATTTAATTTTCACTTTATATTCCGGAATAACCTCAACCCCTTTTACGTTTAAATATTTTCCATTCTCAAATTCCGGTAAGGATTTTAAATCGGCCAAATAACTATCGTTGTCATGCATCGGGTGAAAGATTAATGCCATTTTATTATCAACGAGTTTCTCTGCAAAACTTTTGAGACCTACTTCCCATATTCGTTCATGATAAAAATGGTCAGTAATCATTCTTACATTAATGAATGCCTCCCCCCTTTCTCCAACATAATTAATGTTTACAAAGAGGTCATTAAGTTGCGAAATATCAGAGTTTAGTGTTAATGCATATTTTTTTCAGAAATTTCATTAAAAGACACGTCAGGTTTATTCTCGTTAAATGCCAACTTGTACGAACAGAATCCTTTTAACAAGGGACTAATTCTTTTCAAATTTACATTGTACTCTTCCGTATCAATTTCCTTGGCGGGAAAAATGTGAACATCATTTTCCTGTTCCTGACGAATTAATTGCACCCCATCTAAATCATCCAGAATTAGTGACTATGAGATAACTAGCCGTTCGTCAATTTTCATTGTATTTAGCAACATGTCTTCCGGTATTCCAATTAACTTTTCCCGTTGGCCACAAATAAAAATGGCTTATTGCTTGTACTTTTCACACTTTTAATATCACAGAGCAAACGACACGACAAAACACTCATCTGCAATTCACTAAACAAGAATCTTGCGATTTTTTCCACATCCTTTTAAACAGTCTTATGGTTTGAAACTATACGATAATAGCAATATAAGCTTTGGGTACATATATAGATAGGTTTGCTCATCTGATTGATGAGCAAACCTAATCCAAACTCAAATATTATTTTTAACGTTATAGCTATAGGGTACGCTATTCTACCTTTTTCCATCCCCTATTCTGAACCAGTTTATCGTTCAAAGCAAGCTCTTCCAGTGGAATTGGGTATAAGTAATAATGCTCAGGGAAAGCTGGAGGCACACCCCATGGTGAAATAAAACCTACTGTAGCACCTCCCTGAATAGGTAACTTATTAGCATACTCTGAATTATCAACATAGCGACCTAGTTTTTCAAGCGCTCCGTATTCGTGTGCTTTTCTCCAGCGCCTGATATCATCAAAACGGAAACCTTCACCCATTAGTTCTATCGCACGTTCTCGTCTAATTTCCCATAATACACGATCAACATCAGCATCACGTGTTGGATCATCAACGATATTAGCAATATCTAAAGGCGCAACTTTTCCACGGGCTCGCAATTTATTAATTGTTAAATCGGCAGTTGTTTGATCAAACTCACCCAATTCAAACTTAGCTTCGGCCAGATTAACCAATATTTCACCCATTCTGAAAATTGGGAAATCGGTAAATTCCTGGTTTTGTATATTATCGTCCTGCTGCGTGTTGTAATACTTATAGAATCGATAACCAGTATAAGTAGCCATATGTCCCTGATAAGCCTTCTTTCTAAAGTTTGGTTCTCCCAAAGTATAACCACCCCAAAAAGCTTTCAAAGGAAATTCCTTATGTTTGTCATCAGTTAATGTATTCATCAAATCAATGTATTCACGGTGCTTTGGATCATCATCATACAACCAAGCATAAGGCCCACCATCTCGTTTAATCTTAAAAGGAGGAGGTGTGATAAAATACAACCTTTCATCACGATTTCTGAACTCTGCATAGTGATCAAGAGGCGCATTTACGTCCTCTACTTCATACAACGGACTTGTCCAAATCGTTTGTCCGTCTTTACAAAGAAATTTGTCGGCGCCACGCTTTGTTAAATCCCAGTTACCTGCTGAGTTTCTTAAACGTGATGTATGATAATGTGTCAATACATTAAATTCATAGGCTTTATACAATAGAATTCCATTGACATTGCTAAGATCCGTACTATTAAACACGTGATCATAATTGGGATGCAAATCAGGATATGATTGAGAAAGTGCTGTGCCGGCAGCAACACTGGCACGCAGGTATGTTTCTTCATCACCAAGAGAATGGTACTTGCGCCATGTACCTTCAAACAGGCCAAAACGCGAGATAAGCGCACGAACCACATCCTGATCAATCTCATTTTCCGCCACCTTATGAATGTTCTCTTCAGCATACTTTAAATCTACTAAGATTTTGGCACTAATCTCATCGCGCGGTGTTTTAGGACCGTATAAAATATCTAAATCCGTTTCATTCACCAACTCGTCAACGTAAATAAATTCTCCATATTTAATTAAGAGTTGGAAGTGCTCATAGGCTCTAAAAAAGTAACCAACACTGCGCCAATGCTTTTGCTCGTCTTCGGTTAGTTCGCCATTTTCAAGATTACTTAACATCAAGTTGATTCGGCGAATATTTTCATAAGGCTCGCTCCAGCTACTGGCATTATTAGGCTCTACAACATTATTCCATAACCAGTCTTGTCCCAGACTACCATCACTTTTGCACATCAAGTCACCATTCCACTCATTATTAGTTGGTGTTAGCCCAAAACCCTTGAATGTATTGTAAAATCCCCAACAATAGGCTTCAAAATTAGCATTAGTTGTAAAAGTGGATGGCTCAGAGAGCTGATCTAAAGGATATTTATCTAAAAATTCGTCGTTACATCCTGCACAAAGCAGGATTAAACAAAACAACCATATTTTATATATTTCTTTCATTTCCTAGTCTTTTATTTATTAAAAAGTAACATTCACACCTACGTTAAAGCTCTTTATTAAAGGGTAATAAATCCCCTGATTCTTCGCCTCTAGCTCAGTATCAATACCATCAGGCATATCGTCAAAGCTATGCAGATTTTCACCGGATACATACACTCTAAATTTTTCAATATTTATCTTACTCAATAATAACTTTGGTAATGTATAGCCAAATGTTATGTTTTTAATGCGTAAATAAGTCCCATCAATCAAATACTTCGTTTGTGTCAATCGGTTATTGCCATAGTTTTCACCGCCATCTTCGTAATTGCGTGGAAAGTACGCATCGGTATTTTCAGATGTCCAGTAATCCATCTGTCCCGCATGCATCGTAGCAAATTGGCCAATATAAGGGAATCGAATATTGTTGTTGATATACAAGTCTCGTTTTCCAACGCCATTTAAAACGAATGAAAAATCGAAATTTTCATACGATGCATTACCAAAAATTCCATATTGGTAGCGACGCTTGTTATTTCCAATGATTTTACGATCTCCCGCATCACTAAGGGTACTGCTTCCCGGACTGATTTCTTCATCTCCATTTAAATTTTTGTACTTTATATCACCAGGATTAGGGTTACGTCCAATAAATGCTTCTATACCTTCTTTCAAGGTACCTCCCGTTAAGTTTTCATCTAAGGTACCTTCCACAAAGTCATCTACTGTATAGTAACGCTCAGTTACATACCCCCAAATGTCACCTAAAATCTGTCCTTCGTAATAAGTATTAATAAGTCCGGCTGGATTATTAAAATGTGTAATCTCGCTTTGATTATCAAACAGCGTAAAACCAATGTTATAGTTAAAATTCTGTATCTTGTCTTTCCATGACATTTCCAATTCCCAACCATGAGACTCCAGGTCTGCGGCATTAGCTGGTGGAGCAATTGTACCCAGCACATCCGGCACTTTTACGGCCGCGGTTATCATGCCCAGTGTTTTTCTTTTATATACATCAAAGGAGGTACTCAAGCGATTATTCAGTACTTTAACATCTACACCAAAGTTAAGTGTTTGAACCGTTTCCCAGGTAAAGCCCTGACTAACCAAACTTGGAGAATTTATCGTGTTATAGCGTAAACCGGAGTCAGGATTTATCCAGCTGGCATTCGTAATTGTCATACCTGGAATAGACAAGTAATCGCCTCCTACATTTTGGTTACCAATTTCTCCCCATGATGCTCTCAGCTTAAGATGTGATAGGGCCTCAATATCAGACATAAATCCCTCTCTTGCAATGTTCCACCCCAAAGAGAATGAAGGGAAAAATCCATACTTTTCACGTGCAGCAAACTTTGAGGAGCCATCGTATCGTCCATTGGCTTCAACAAAGTACTTTTCTTTATAATTGTAATTGATCCGACCAAAATAACCCAGGACGGCCCATTCGCCAAAACTATCGTCGGCAGTAATGATGCCTGTAGCTGTTGATAGAGAAGGTAATTCAGGGCTTAATAAATTTGTTTTTCTTGCATAGAAATATTCCTGATGATACTCCTCCTTATTGATACCTGCCAATGCTTTAATCGAATGTCCTCCAAGCTGCTTTTTGTAATTGACATAAAAATTAGCTGCTTTATAAACTTTTTGAGTATTCTCTTTTTGATAATAAGTATCATCAGGATTTCCTGGTCTGAATGCATTGTCGCCAACCAGAGCAAAGGTCATCTGTTCATCAATGCTGTAATTATTTCTGTTTTTTGATTCATAGGTATACTCACCGGTTACAAATAAATCTTTAATTAACTCGTACTCCAGTTTACCTAATAAACGTAAATTGCCTTGCGATTCTTCATTTGGCTTCTGCAAACTAGCTCGGTTAGCTGGTGTATCATAAGGCATTTCGATGTCATCTTCAAATGTTCGATAACCATCTTCAACATCATAAGGTAAAGCTGTAACGGCCCAATAATAATCCACCCGAGGCGTTAACCTTTCACTGTTTCGATAGTTGACAGAAAAAGACGCGTTTAATTTATCCGTCAAGGCAGTACTCAAATAAGTATTGAGGTTATATTTGGTATAACGATCATTTTTCGAGACCATAACACCATCTTCATCACTGTATCCCAATGATACACGGTATTGTGTTTTTTCTCCTCCTCCACTAAAGTTAAAGTTATGTATCTGAGAAAAAGCTTTATCATTTAAAAGCGCATCAATAACATCAGTATCGGCTAACTCGTATGTTAGACCATCTTCTGCATCCACAACAAGCCCTTCAGGATATAGATCTGGATTTTCTTTGTAGGCTTCAACATAACCCACCCACTTCTGTATATCTTTTCCGGAGTAATGCGTAGACTGATTCCAGTCATTTAAAGCATTTACGAAATTATAGGTCGACTCCTTTTCGGAAATATCAGTGGCCATACCAAAACTAAAGGTGTTAGAATAATTAAACTTAACCGGCTGGTCTTTTCCTGCTTTTTTTGTGGTGATTAAAACAACACCAAAGGCTGCCCTGGCCCCATAGATGGATGAAGCAGCTGCATCCTTAAGTACGGTGATTGACTCGATATCCTGAGGGTTAATATCTTCAGCCTGTACGGGTACATTATCCATCAGAATTAAAGCACTTCCACCATTGATAGAAGCGATTCCACGGAGATTTATTGATGTGGTAGCTCCTGGTTCGCCTGAAGGAACAGTAACCTGCATGCCTGGAACAGTGCCTTGAATTGCTTGAATTGCGTTGGTCACAGGTCGGTTACCCAATACATTTTCCATATCAACAGTAGTGGTAGCTCCGGTTACATTCGATTTCTTTTCCGTAGCAAAACCTAAAGCTACCACTTCTTCAATACCAATGGCATCTTCTTCCAGCACCACATTAATTGTACCTTGATTCCCGACTACAATTTGCTGGGCTTGCATCCCCACAAACGAAAAAACCAAAATTCCATTTCCAGGAACATCTGCAATTGCATAATTTCCATCAAAGTCCGTAATGGTTCCATCTGTTGTTCCTTTGATGAGCACCGTCACCCCAGGCAGTGGTTGGCCACTAGCGTCCGTCACTTTTCCTATGATCCTGCGTTTCTGCTGTACCGAGAATTCACTTGTTTGTGATTTTATAATGACATTTTTACCAACAAACTGAGAACTGATAAATAAGTTTTTCTCAAAATAGTCTAGAACTTCTTCAATTGTTTTGTTTTCAAATGCAACATCGACCAATTGCGTATCATCGATCTCCTGCTTGTTGTAAAAAAAATAAACATCCGATTTTTGCTCAATCGCATCGAACACCTCAGCAATGGTAGCCTTAGTCATTTTGAGGTTTAGTTTGGCATTTTGAGCATTCACTCCGGCAGCCACAGGGAAAACCGATATGAGCAACAAAAATAAGTTTAGCTTCATAATTAATCGCAGTTTTTTGAGCGCAGGCATACCACCTCCACTCCAACATGGAATTTTTTTCATAAATTTGATTGTTAATTATTATAAAAATGATTTTCATTTTTAACAGCAGGATTAGTTGGCGCTAGTCCTGTTGTTTTTTTTGTATTCGAATCGTTAGTCTCTTCTTTTCATATCACAAAATTTTGAAGATTTAGTTATTCCTGATTTATTCGTTATTCCATCCAAATATCGCGTCCATCCACCCGGAAACGAATGGATGTCGTTTGCTCAATAGCTTCCAAAGCATCCAAAATATTCTGGTCATATTCAAAAGTTCCGCGGAAGCGCGTTTCGCCCATTGCCTCATTTTTCAAGTGAAACCGCACCTTATAAAATCGTTCCAGATGATACAGAATAGTTTTCAGGTCAGCATCTTTAAAGACAAACTTACGGTCGCGCCATGCGGTGTGCAGATAGGTATCTGCTTCCTGAATCTGGATATTCCTTTTCTCTGAACTATAAACAGCTCGCTCCCCTGGTTTTATTTTCACTGGATTCTGATTTGGGTAACCGATCAGCATCATTTCAACACTTCCTTCTTCGAGCACCGTCTCCACCTTATTTTCATCAGAATAGGCCCGAACATTGAACGAAGTTCCCAATACTTTTACCTGCAATTGTTTGGTGGAAACCAGAAATGGCTTTTGCGGGTTGTGACTTACCTCAAAATACGCTTCTCCTGTCAATTTCACCTGCCGATTTTTCCCGGAGAATGCCGGATCATACTGCAGCTTTGAGCCAGCATTCAACCACACATGCGTACCATCGGCCAAAATGCACTCAGCCACCTGCCCTTCCGGCGCAATCAATTCACTATAGAGTTTTTCAGAACCAATTGATTGGTTTCCCAAGTACCAGCCAAGCGCCAGAAGTAAAGGCATGGCAATAACTGCAGCAGCCTGCATCCATCGTTGCACCAAGCGTCTCTGCGGAATACGCTGTTCTTCTTTATGAATTGTTGCTTTAACGTTTGACAAGGCCCTCTGTACGTCCTGGCTACTTATCGGTCGCTTGCTGTTTTTCCAAATACGACGAATCTGCTCAAAGTTTCTTTGGTTTTGTTCGTTGGAACAAATCCACGCTTCAAGCTGAGCCAACTCTTTGGGGGTAGCCTCACCACTAAGCTTTCGGGTAATCAAAAATTCGATGTGTTGATCATCCATTCGTTGAGAATATTGCTTGATTAAATGAACACTTTACCCCTGAGACGTATTCCAAAGCAAATCCCCTGAAAAGAAAATCACTTTTTTTTCGGGAAAATAAAGGCAAGAAGATTAAGATACTGGGAATCTGAAACTTTTGTTTTTATTTTTTTTAAGGCAATGCTCATTTGTGTTTCTACCGTTTTCACCGAAATTTCGAGGCGCGAAGCTATTTCTGCATATTTTAATCCTTCAAAACGACACAAAACAAAAATTTCCCGGCACCGTTCCGGAAGTGCCTGAATAGCGGTATTGATTTTTTCATTCAGCTCAGCAAGCTCCAACTCATCCAGAAAGACGGCTTCTTCCTGCTTAAAGCTCTGTTCCTGCATGTATTCCGACTCCACTTTCCTATGCCTTAACCAATCTAAAGCCTGATTTTTAACCGACCGAAACAGGAATCCTTTCAGCGAATAAATCACATCCAAGCGAGCCCGTTTTAGCCAAAGATCGACAAAAACCTGTTGTACAATTGAACTGGATTGGTCGTAATCATGAATTATGTTATCCGCAAAAAAACACAATCGGGAGTAATAGGATTCAAACGCTTCATTAAAGGCAGCCTCATCCCCTTCTCTAATTTTTAGGAATAGTGTTTTATCGTTTAGCGGAGTCATAGTGCAGCAAAAATAGCGAATTAATCGAAAGTTGTATTTCCATTAGTTGGAAATTCTTCCTGCATTAAAACGGAAACGTTCTGGCTCTGATGTTGGACTAGAGCCAAGGATCGTTCATTTGGCGTAACAGAGCTTCCAGTTCCTGTTCCATTTTCTGATCCAATTCCGGATTCTCCCCCCAAATGTTGCTCAATTGATAAGGATCTTGCTTATCGTGATACAGGTAGTGATATTTTGCCCCTTCCTTTCCTTTGACTACAGCAAACGTATATTCCTCATTCCGAAATCCGCGTTTGCCGCCAGAAGGATCATCGGGATTCGCGCCAAAATAAAGTTGTTTGTCCGGCCTCACAACTTCTTCTCCTTTAAACATTCCTGAATAGTCCTTTCCTTCTACCGCCCTCGGGATGTAGTCTGCTAAACCTAACAATCCCAACACCGTAGGCATATAATCCGGAACACTAATCAACAAATCTTCTTTTTTGGGTGCTATCTCTTGCGGATAATGTACTATCAGTGGAATTTCATACGCTTCTTTAAACCACACATTTTTATGCATCAAACCATGGCTACCAAGCATTTCACCATGATCGGAAGAAAAAACAATCACCGTATTTTCATACAATCCCAACCGTTTTAGTTCAGCAATAACTCTTCCAATTTGATCATCAACACCTTCTACCATTGCGAAGTAATCCGGAGCCAAATGTATTTGCCGTTCTACGCCCCGATCGCCACCTTTTACATCTATATTAGAGGTAAACTGAACATTCTCCCGGCCAAGCACCTCCCGATAATCGCGGGCACCATATTGCTTCTTGTATTTATCGGGCACCTGATCAAACGGCGTGTGCGGTGGATTAATAGACCAGAACATCGCAAAAGGCTTATCCCAATCGCGCTGTTGTTCATTATTCTGCAGGTAATTTATCAAAACATCAGCCTCATGTTCCGGCGACCATTGATTCACCATTATTGGCTCATCTTCCGCTGAATTAGTTGCCCAATAATAGGGCTGATTATGACGATTATGTGTTCCGTAAGCGTACCAAAAACTAAAGCCATGCCGATGATCCGGAGGACACCAGCTATCCCAAATTACCGGTTCTCCTTTCGCTGTTGATGTGGGCCCATCCAAATGCCATTTCCCTACATAACCAGCACTGTATCCCTGTTCGACCAAAACATCAGAAAAGCAGGTATCATCCTTTTTCAGGTAATTCCCGTATTGGGTTCTTGCCGAATTACAATTGGAAATTACACCATTGGAGAGCGGATATTGGCCGGTTAAAAGCATCCCCCGATATGGGCTGCACAAGGGATGATTGGATACAGCCCTGCTAAAAAACACCCCCCTAAAGGCTAAGTTATCCAAGTTTGGCGTCTTGACCGGATCTTCCTCTAAAAAACCAAGTGATGCACGCCGGTACTGATCGGCAAAGATAAATAGTAAATTAGGTGAAGCTCTTCGCTCATTTTCATTTTGCATCTTAGCACAAGACGAGAACAAAACAGCCAACAAGAAATATGTAATGATACGGTTTTTCATCGGGTTGTATTATCAACTTTGGATACTATAATTCGCATAAAGATCTTCGCATGATGATTTTCACAACATCAATATTGATCATCTAATAATCAATGCATCAAAATAACTCATCAATAAGTTCAAAACTTACTTTTGCGATGGGTAAAACTAAAGAAAATATCTCAAGAAATACAATCGATTGCACTTTTTCAAGCACTCATCCAAGTTAGACCTAAAAAAGGTAGTCTTGAAAGCGGCAGTAACCCGTTGATGATGATTGGAAACAATTTTCCCTTTCGACTTCAACGGGTTACTGGTTTGATCGGTCTCCTGAAAATGCGCTATTCGATGTAATCGGGGTTGAGTGTTGAAGGTACTGGCGCATGAGTTTCAGCCCGCCAATGAATTAGCAGCTGCTGCAACTCATCAAGCTTGCCAGCATTCGAAGCTGCCAAATTGTTTTTTTCACCAATATCTTCCTTTAGATTGTACAATTCCAACTCACCGTTTTCAAAATACTCAATGAGTTTCCAGTCGCCCAATCGGATTGCTGAGCCCGGTCGGGTTCTGAAGATAGGGTCTTGTGTTTCCTGATTGCCACCTTCCAAGTAAACCGGAAAATGCCAAAAAAGCGCCCGCTCCCCGATAGTCCCTTCATCAGTTAATACCGGTAAAAGGCTCTCGCCATCCAAATTCATTATTTCAGGCTTTTCAATTCCAGCCACCTCCAATATTGTTGGGAAAAAATCAAGGTTTGTGACAGGCACCTCGGACTGCTCGCCCGCCGGAATTTGTCCTTTCCAAACGGCAAACATGGGCTCGCGAATACCGCCTTCGTAATAGGCTCCTTTGCCTGCCCGAAGTGGCCATTGTTTGGAAACCTGGTAAAGTCCACCATTGTCCGAAGTAAAAAGAATGAAAGTCTTATCCAATTCACCAGAGCTTTCCAACAATTCAATTAATCGCCCGATTTGAGCATCCATATTTTCAACCATTGTGGCATACTCCGCATTATTCTGTCCATTCCACGCGGCTTTGTTTTTATACTTTGGCAGTAAATCCTTCACCGGATGAATGGGCGTGTGCACCGCATAAGGCGAATAATAAAGGAAAAAGGGTTCGTCTTCAACAGAGCGAAGAAAATCGAGGGTTTTATCCATTACCAGGTTCGTCAGGTAATAATCATCGGACGGGGCTTTAAGCGATGGGACATTTCTATATGGCGGGTAGTAACTCCCCGGATTTCCGGCATGACTACCACCAATATTGACATCGAATCCCTTCTCCAAAGGATCATCCGACAAATGCCATTTTCCGGCATGACAGGTGGTGTAGCCCGCCTTTTTCAGGACTTCAGGAATCAGCCGAAATTCGTTTCCCAGGTATTCATTGTTCGGCGTTGGAATCAACTTCCGGTTTTTACTTTTTCCCCGTTCGGAACTGCCAACGGTGTAAATCTCATGCCTCGGTGTCCATTGTCCACTCATCAGGCAAGCCCGACTTGGAGCACAGTTGGCTGCCGCCGCATAAGCATTGGTAAACACCATCCCCTGCCCTGCCAGTTGATCCAGATTTGGTGTTTCATAGTATTCGGAGCCCATGAAACCAACATCGCGCCAGCCCATATCGTCAATATTAATCAAGACAATATTGGGCTTTGAGTATTCTTTGTTTTGAACTCGTTCTTTTGCTGTCGTGCAGCCAACAAATGAAAACAGCGAAAGAAAAACTCCTCCGCCTAAAATAAAACTTACATTTTTGTGTAATTCCATCGTTAGTCGTCGTAATAGGTAGTGGTTAAAAATAAAAAATCAGAATGAATTCTTCTTCTATAATTCCGCTAACAAATCTACCTCCTGGCTGTCGTTATCCCAACGGATTCCCTTTATTTCTTTACCTGACCTGATTTTTAAAAAATATTACCATGAATAGCATACCCTATTTTTGTGTTTCAATCAGTTCAAGGTACTCCTCCAAATGAGACTTATAAACTGCACGTGGATTAACGTCATACTTTTTACAGATTGACGCCGCCAATCCCACAGCAGCGCCCATCTGTCCGGTTGTGCGCATCACACGCGGACCACCCAGCCCAATATGCGAACAGCTAAAATCGCGTCCAGCCATAAACAGATTCTCAATATTTTTCGAATACAAGCTTCGGTAGGGAATGTAGTAGGTGGGCGTATCAAAAAATAAAGCTTCTGAAAGAAAGTCCGGCTTATTCGGATCCTGCAGGTTTTGTTGATAATGGACATCCACTTCCCGCTTTTCAAACACCACGCCGTCTTCAAATTTTTTCTGATTGCGAACATCATTAAACGTAAAAATATAATCGCCCACCAAACGGCGCGACTCTCTTTTCCCCACTAAATAGGAAACCCATTTTAATTGCAAACTATCCACTCGTTGCTGATGCTTTCTTATATCAATCGTTCCATATTCAGCCTGATCGTTGTTTGGTTTTTCCATGACCGGATTTTTGTAGTTATAAAATGACCCATAAATGGCACGAAACATGTGGTCACGAATGGCTTCCGCATCATCAATCTGGCTCAAGTCATTCCTCGAAAACTCCCATTGCCACTCGCCATTGGCTTCGGCATAGCTTTTTGCAACATCCATCGCCCAGGGAACCTCAGGGAAATCAGCCGGCTTGCCAGCATTCTCCGACCCCCATAAAACAGAAGATCCCATCACAAAATTGTCAGCCTTTTCCGGACTCCACAGTGTACCATGCTTGTCCCAGCTTTCGTCATATTTCGATGCCGCCTCACGCCCGTACATGTATTCAGCGCCCGCCCAGTAGCCAATCCAACCATCGCCAGTGCAATCGACAAACAACGGCGCTTCGTATCGGATAAACTCTCCTGTTTCCGTGTTGCGGGCATCAACCGATGTAATTCGGTCGTTTTCTGAGTTTGTTGCAAATGCACGAAAGTTGAAATAAATATCAATCGCATCGTACCTGGCCATGTTTTCATGCCGCCTTTCATCTTCTTCCAAGGCTCTAGCCGAGCCATTGGGATAGTGTTCGGTATCAATCATCTTCAAAATCCGCTCGAAGTTGCCATAAATCCCTAAGGTATGCACCCGAATTTCGCCACTTGCATTGCCCCCTAAAACCGGACGATCATGAATCAGCGCCACACGCAAGCCTTGCTCTGCAGCTGCAATTGAAGCTGCGCAACCGGCAATTCCTCCTCCTACGACCACCAAGTCGTAATGCTCAACCAGATCCGGACTTGCCTGCAAGGTACCTTGTTTGATGCGCCATGCAGCCAATTGACTTAAGTCATTAGGCAATTTTTCATGGTTGCCCTGAGTCAGATAAACCGCATCACAGCGGCCATCGAACCCCGTAAGATCATGCAAGCTCAGTGTCTTTTGACCTTTTTCCAGTTCGACCTCCCCGGCATATTCCCAATTCCAACCCGGATTCTTACCCAGCTCATTGGGTAATTGCTGATTGTCGATCAGAATTTGAAAACGCCCTGGTGCTTCCCAAGCGCCCGGAACCCAATTTTTGGTTCGCACCCATACATGGTATTGCGCCTTCTTTTTAATAAAGATGCTTGTTCGGGCATCTTCTACCGGTTCGCCCAAGCCATGTGCCAGCAAATAAGGCGAGCCCATTTGCTCAACAAACTGGGGGTCGACCACCCAGCCACCGCTATTAGAAAAACTCTCGGCCTCTACCAAAATGGATTGTGCCAGGCCAGCCCAAAAAGCGCAGCCAATTAGAAAAAGTGTTGTTAGTATTTTTTTCATAATCATTTTGTTTCGATTGCTATTCGTTGGTGATGGTAAAAGCTCCTCCTTGTTTACGAAGAAGGAGCTTAAAATAGTCAATATCGTGCTTTATTCATATTTCAGCCAAGCTGTTGCCTGGCAGCTTTTATTCGCCACAAATCGAATCCAGCGTGACTGAAAAGCTTCAGGAAAAGCATATTCAAAAGTTTCTCCCGGACTTACTGTCACCTCTTTATAGGTCATCCACGGACCATGCCCGATAGGCTCTACTTCAATTATAAACGTAACCGGCTGATTGGCCTGGTGCGAGAGTTTCAGACTCCGCTTATCGTAAAAACCAATCAAATAGGCATCCGAAGGTTCACCTGCACTTACGGTTGTATTTTTCCACGGACCACCTTCACCAACCGGCTTACCTGTTTTCCACAAATCGTCAATGGTACCCGCCCAAACTGCCGCTTTTCCATCTTCCGAAGCGATAACATGCGGATTTCCTTTCGAGGCTTTTGCATCAAGTCCGGTCATGACCAATAATCCGCGATACGATGCGTAATCGTAAATTCGGAAATTGTGCGACGCAATAGGGCGTATTTTTGCAAACCCATCAGCATTTTCGGCCGGAAGTTCATAGAACGTTCCTGAACAGTTTAGCAAATCGCGTTCGGTTGCTACTTCACGACAGATGCGCAGTAGGCTATTGTCCGTTAACTCCGTATAGTTTGCATTTCCTTTGGGCAATCGCCAGCGACGGTTTAAGTCATCAATAATAAGCACTGAAGCTTCGTCAATAGTGACAACCTGACTTGGAATGGCAAACTTCTCCCGGATAAATGCAGCTGTTTCCTGATCATCCTTTTTCACCAGATTCATCAACGAATCCAATTCGTAATACCCACTTTCAGTAAAATTAGTATCCGAAGCAGTACCGGCCAAAACACCCAATTGACGACGGTTGTCTCCTAATCCATAAAGCAATCCGGCGCTGACTTTCGAGTCTGTAATTGTAGCTAAACCATCGAACATCGGGTCAGGCGTATGGCTTCGCTGATCTTTTTGTGTATAGGTAAAATGAACCGTAGCTTGCGTTGCCTTGTCCGGAGAAACACGCACCCACTCCCCTTTTTCACCCGAAGCAAATGTTAGTTCAACCGATTCGCCAGCATTAACCGACACTGATTTTAGTTTTTGCCAATTGCCGTCGCCTTTTTCATCAACTTCAAAAACAAAATTCACCACCTTTGCTCCTTCGTTTTTAATCCAAGCTGATCGATAGTCCCAACCAGCAAAGAGGAATGGTTCAGACAGCTCTTCAGCCTCAATTTCTTCTGAAATCCAAACCGCCCCTTCTGCCGTATTTGGGCCAAGCTCATCAGGTTTTTCTATTGAAGTAAACCAGAGGTTTGAATTTGATTGCCCCGGTCCTTCAATTTCACCTTTGACCTTACGCTTATTGAGAAATTCTTTTTGTGCGGAATCATCGCAACCAAAAACAAGTTGATTATTCCATCGGGCAAAATCGCCAATTACCTTCAAATAGGCCGAACGCGGACGAATCCCAGATGAATTGTCTGCCGTAAATGTTTCGGGAAAGCGCCAGAACATACCATGCATGGTCATCAGATAATCCGACTTTTCATCAGTCCCGACATCACGAATGCGGGGCCACTCAGTATTCCATCCATGCGCTCCATCATAACTATGACTCGCTTTAGGTAAACGATAAAAGTCCCATCCGGTTTCGGCATTCCGCACCCCAAGCAAGACTGATTTATGATCCCAGCCGGTAGCCCAGATAGGATCTGTTTCGGGATTTTTATTGCCATAGATCCCACCCGGGCCAGTTACTTCTACAAACTGATTTCGGCGAACAACTTCCCAATCCGTTCCATCCCACTCGGCCAAAACACCCGCTTCAATATCAAACTGCTTTAAGGCTAAATTTGAAGCTTCACCATTGTTAGAAAACACCATCACGCCTTGTCCCGAATACAAACCCTTTCCGTGGGCGCCAGGCAGATTCGCACTTTCGGGATTTACATTCGCATCATTAAAATGAAACGTTCCCTTGTTGTCATTGATATCTTTGTACAGTTGCTTTACGTCGAGAGACTGAACATCCACTTCATAAAATCCCTCTTCCATGGTTCCGTAATAAATTTTATTCTCCGGATCAGTTAAATGCCGGGCATTTCCGGTATGACGACCAGGCATCGCGTCATATGGAATAGTCCTTACTTTCCGATCCTGACCAATCGCGTAAGGCCCCATAAAAAGTTGTCCGCTCTCTTTATGGATCATCCGATTGGCAGGAGTTCCCCCGATGCTTTCCGGGCGAGTAATCTGTTCCAGATTTGGCGTAATCTCATACAATTTATCCGATGACCCCTGAGGCAAGTGTGGCCCATAAGTCATTACCCACAGGCGATCAGCCCATGGCACAACCGCACCTGTTCCACATTCGCCCTCATTGTTATAATAAGCTAAGTGAGGATAAATACCACTGTAAGATTTCAGGCTGCTGGTTTCTTCTACGCTACTACATCCCACCAATAGGAGTAGAGTAATAACGACATTTCGTAATTTCATGTTAGTTGTTTTTGAGGTAATTATTATTTTTTGTGACTTCATCTGATTTTTATCTTTAGGCTTAAACAGGAGATACTGAAGCTCTAGAAACTTGTTTCAATCGACGTCACTAATCATCGATAAAAATTAAACTGCTCCCGCAATACAGCCTTATTTATATTCCTTTTCGTCGGCGATTTTTGAATGGTTTACTTATATATAACCCGACGTCTCCCTATGCTCAAAATGATTTGTACAGGATAAATCTATAGAAATTCGAAGAAAATTTGCGATATTCGGCTATTCAGATAAAAACAGAACTCTGAACACCCTACACCACTGATATACTGAATGTTGAACAAGCATGATTTATGTAAAAAACAAACATAACGCACGGCTATCTGCCGTAAAAAAGGAAGTCGTTAAAAGCTTTGGAAGAGGAAATCCAATTTCATGGCGCAATAAAGACTTTGAAGATTTGAGTTTTGCCATCCATCTAAAGACCAGAATTCGAATCAGCCCGGCAACCCTCAAACGCATATTTGGGAAAAACAAAACACCCGACAGATATTATCCACAAGAAACAACCATTGAGGCGCTGGAAGAGTATGCTCAAGTTTTGCCAAAGACACCTAAACCAGGCTCTACTTCAAATCGCTTTCGAAAGATCATTTACTATGCTCTTATTCCGGTATTCATTACCCTTATTGCCCAACTTGTTTTAAGGCTTAACACCACGACAGACCAACTCGCTGAAGGCGCTCACCTGGAGCTGTCGAAAATAGATGGAGCCAATCCGGCAACCGTATATTTCAACTATCAAATTCCAAAGCTTAAAGATTCGGTATATCTATCGTTGGGCGACGGGACCCCCGATGAGGCAATCGAAGCCAATAAGAACAAAAAGTCACACTATTATAGATACCCCGGATTGTTTCATGCCAGTCTAAAAACAAAAACAAGGACAATCAGCGATACGGTTTCGCTTTTTATTCCGACCAAAAATTGGCAAGCTTTGGCGTATTACTATGAAGAAGACGAAAACGAACGCTATTTCCCCATTCCGCTGAATATGGCTACCTGGGAAGGGGTCTTTCACCCTACAGGACGCAACCTCTCTTCCATTGGGATGGACACCACTAAGATACTGGTCGTCAGACTCGATAACTTCAGAAAAACCTCAACAAGTGGTGATTCATTCCGACTAAAAACGAGAATTAAAAATGTGAGCTACTGGCCCGCCATTCGGTGCTATTCAGCTTACATACGAATTTATGGAGAAAACAACTCCATTCAGTTTAAGCTGACCAATAAAGGGTGCAGCCAGTTTGGCGAGCTTAAACTAAGCGAGAAAACCGCACTTGGCTCCTATCATGATTTGACCAATTTCTCGGTTGATATAAAAAACTGGAACGAAATTGAAATCCTGAATCAGAACAAGCAAACAAGCTTTCATGTGAATTCGAAGCAAATTTTTGCAGAAAACTACAACGAGTCCCTGGGAAATATCGTTGGCGTATCCTTGCTTTTTCATGGTAGCGGCTATGTCGAGTATTTTGAGCTCTACGATGCCCAAAAGAACCTTATTTTTGAAAAAGACTTTTAGTAAAAAGCGAATTAACACAAAACAATCATCACAATAGGCTAAAAAGAAAAGTAACCCCTAAAATGTCAAACACTTTTCCTACTTACACTAGGATGCTTTATATTTATCCACTCAAACACCAGTTTTTGTTTAAAACAAAACAAGTTGACTAACAAGCAATCAAATAGCGAATTCGAATTAATCCAAAAACTAAAAGCGGGAGACTCTTCTGCTTTTGGATGTTTATTTGAGCAATATGCCGGTAAACTGTTCTACTTTGTCAATAAATACCTCGACATAAAGGAAGAATCAGAAGAAATTGTGCAAGATGTTTTTCTTAACCTCTGGAAGCACAAAAAAAAAATCAGATCTGAAAAGGCATTCAAATCTTACCTCTATCAAATTGCCTTAAACCACATCCGAAACTATTTCAACAAGAAACTAGTTCAGGAAAAGCACAAACAATTGATTGCTCAAAAATACCTGTTTGAGAAAGAATCTGATGCGCATGAGCGGGATTACGAGTCAGTCATCAGAAAAGTAGACCAACTTATTGAGCAATTACCGGCAAAACGAAAAGAAATATTTCTGCTCAGCCGAAAAGAAGGACTGGATATCTCGGAAATTGCCAGCTACCTGAATATTTCAGAAGCAACTGTAAAAAACCAAATTACATCGGCTGTTGCTTTCCTTAAAAAAGCCGTAAAAGAAAAGGGACTCACCAATTCTTTATTCCTTGTTTTATTTTATCGCTAAAAAATTTCATCAAAACATAGTACTATTTTTTTTGAACCTGTCTTTAGAATATATCACCTTGCAAAAAGGACAGGAAATATGACGACATCCAAGAAAAAAGATTTTGAAAATCTGTTTGAAGGCAATCGCTCCTTCTCCAGTGTTTCCTCGGTTACTGATTACCTTGGGAAATATGAAAAAGAACAAGAAACAGAAGATTATCAACAAAAACAGTGGCATAGGACTTTGTCAGAGGGCTCAATACCATCCACCGATTTAAAACATGTGTTGTACAAAATCAAATACGATATTCTATTTGAAAAAACTCAAAAACAGAGGAACCAATTCATAAAAGTATCAGCAGTTGCTGCATCACTCATCCTCCCCTTAATTCTACTTTTCACATTCAACGACCAAACCGGCATACTCAATCAGGACACTAACAACCTAGTCGAATTGCATTGTCCGGAAGGAACACGAACAAAGTTTACCCTGCCTGATGGATCCAATGGCTGGCTTGCCGGAGGGTCATCCATCTCTTACAACCTGAATTTCAACCAAGTCAGAAGTGTTGCTGTTAATGGAGAAGCTTTCTTCGATGTCAAACGCGATCCCAAACACCAATTCACCGTCAAACTAAATGATATCACGGTGAGTGTATTAGGAACCAAGTTCAATGTACTGAACTACAATGATGACCCCATTTCCGAAGTGGTTGTACTATCAGGTCTTGTACAAGTTTCCGACAATGCAAAACAATTTCAGGAACAGCTTAGCAAAAATAAGAAACTACAATTCCAATCAGAAAAAAATGAATTTGCCCTATCAGATGTAAATGCAAGCAGCTACACTGCCTGGAAGAAAGGTCGCTTGGTTTTCAATAATGACCCACTAGAAGAAGTGTGTCGAAAAATAGAACGCTATTACAATGTAGAAGTTGAATTAGAAACAAAGGGACTGGAAAACCAGTTGTTTAGAGCTGATATCAAAATTGGTCGGCTTGACGAATTATTGAACTACATGTCTTTAGCATTACCAATCAACTGCGAATTAATTAATCAAAAAGAAAATATAACAGGAAAAGAAAAACCTCAAAAGCTCATTATCTCAAAAAAATAAAGACAACTAAAAAAGAGGAAATGCTCGTAACATTTCCTCTTACATTTAGCATATAGACGGTTATTAAACTAAAACTAAACATTCCAAATTTATGAAAAAAAAACATGGGGAAAGAACATGGGAAAGTCATGTCCTTTCAAAAACATTAAAAGTTATGCGCCTAGCCTTATTCCTAACACTGGTAAGCATCATTCAGTCAATTGCTTCAACCGGGTATTCCCAAAGTGCAAAAATCACTCTAAAGAATGAAATTGTAAGTCTTGAGAATGCGCTCAATAAAATTGAAAATCAATCAGAATATCGGTTTATCTTCAATAAAAGTCAAATTGACCTTACTCGAAAGGTCAAAGTCAATTTTGAAGAGACAACCATAAAAGAAGTCTTAAATGAATTGTTTACAAACAACAGAATAAGCTACCAAGTAATTGATAACCAGATCATTCTAACCAACAATCAATTGACAAATACGCAACAACCACTAAGAGTAAAAGGAAGTGTGCAAGACGCTACGGGACAGCCTCTTCCTGGAGTCACTGTTACAATAAAAGGAACGACACAAGGAACAATATCTGATTTCGACGGTAACTATTCACTACAGGTTTCAAAACAAGACGATATTGTTCTTCAATTCTCATTTATTGGCATGAAAACGCAGGAAGTTGTACTCAACGATCAATCCATCATAAATGTTACAATGATCGCAGAGGCCCAAGGACTAGATGAAGTTGTTATTACTGCCTTTGGCACTGCTCAAAAAAAAGAGAGCATAGTCGGTTCTATTCAAAGTATCCGTCCCGATGACTTAGTTGTTCCTGCAACAAACCTATCAAGTGCTTTTGCAGGAAGATTATCTGGGGTAATTGCCTTTCAACGGAGTGGAGAACCAGGAGCCGATGGAGCTAATTTTTACATCCGAGGAGTATCAACACTGAGTGGTGCCAAAAACCCATTAATTGTAATTGATGGAGTTGAGTCATCTAAATCCAGTTTAGATGCTCTTCCTCCCGAAACCATTGAAAGTTTTTCTATATTGAAAGATGCGACAGCAACTGCAATGTATGGCACAAGAGGTGCAAATGGGGTACTTATAATAACAACCAAAAGCGGTGCCGACATGAAGCATCCTGTTATTAATGTACGAATAGAAAATACAGTAAATACTCCAACGTCAACTCCTGAGTTTGTTTCAGCTCCCGAGTATATGAGCTTATTTAACGAGGCTGTACGTAACCAATCATTGGGCGACAGGCTTTACACCAATGAAGAAATAAGAGGTACCGAACAAGGGCTCAACCCGTATGTTTTCCCAAATGTTAATTGGTATGATGAAATTTTCAAATCATCCTCCATGTCTCAAAATGTTAATTTCAATGTTAGAGGAGGAGGAAAAAAGCTAGATTATTTCATGAACGTAGGATACAATCATCAGGAAGGTATGTTGAGAGGACGAAGTAATGAATTTTTTTCATACAATAACAACATTAACCTATCCCGTTATGTGTTTCAGAACAATATTAACCTAAAACTATCTCAAACATCAAAAATTGGGCTTAAGCTAAACACACAACTCCAAACCAAACGTTCTCCATCCCAAGGTACCGGAAATTTATTTTCATCAGTTATCAATACCAGCCCTGTAGTTTTCCCAGTAATGTACCCACGCGCTGAGGATGATTCATGGATAAAATGGGGAGGAACCTCAGAAGGAATTTCGGCTATAAATCCACTCGCAGAATTAGTAAGGGGCTACGAAGACTCATTCAGCAGCGGGATAACAGCTAACCTTGAGTTTGAACAAAAGCTGGACAGACTAACAAAAGGACTTCGCTTCAAAGCATTGGCCTCTTTTCGCAATAACTCTTCAACAAGTACAAAACGCCAACAAGGGTATAACGGTTACCGAGTAACTGACTATGCTCTCAATGAAGATGGGACCTATTCTTACACAATTGAAGCTCAAGGAGAAGAAAACGACCCTGTACTCTCTACTTCTGGAGAAATTAGCGGAAACCGCCGGGTTTATCTACAGGCGTACTTTGATTACACCCGAAAGATTGGGCTACACGATGTAAACGCTATGCTACTATACAATCAAGATCAATTAGCCAACAATAAAGCAGTCAGCCTTATGGCATCGTTGCCAAAACGTAAACAGGGGATGGCAGCACGTGCCTCTTATGGATATGATAACCGCTATTTGTTTGAAATAAATTTAGGCTATAATGGGTCTGAAAATTTTGCTAAAAATAATCGTTGGGGATTTTTCCCTTCAGTTGCAATTGGCTATAACATTTCTCGTGAGAAATTCTTTGAATCATTAAACAATACAATATCTAACCTAAAATTCCGAGCTTCCTATGGGTTAGTTGGTAACGATCAAATTGGCAGCGACCGTTTTGTCTACCTCTCAGATATTAGTTTGAGTGGTAGTGGTAAATATCAAACCGGCTATGGTTCAACAACCACAGAAATTGCAGGCCCCAAATATATACGTTACAGCAATAACGAAATAACGTGGGAAGTTGGCAAAAAAATTAATATCGGAGCTGATTTGCAACTATTTGGAGACCTCAATATTGTTGCTGATTTTTTCAGAGAGGATCGGGAAAATATCTTTCAACGAAAAGCGACCATCCCTAACTATCTCGGAACATCTGAAACAAAAGTGTTCGGCAACTTTGCGGCAGTGCGAAATCAGGGCTTTGATCTTGCCGTAGATTATGGGAAAATACTAAACCAGGACTGGACGATCCAATTTAAGGGAACATTTACATTTGCCCGTAACGAAATTGTTGCCTACGATGAACCTTCGTATATGGAATATCCTCACTTGAGGAAAGTTGGAAGCTATTTGAATCGAATAGAAGGCTATGTTTCGGATAATCTTTTTATTGACTGGAACCATATAGCAAATAGTGCCGACCAGCAAATTTCGGAAAATGTTGCTCCCGGAGACATAAAATACCTGGACCAGCCTAATGCAGATGGTGAGTATGACGGAATAATAAATTCCGATGATAAAGTAACCATGGGACATCCTACTGTTCCTGAAATTGTTTATGGTTTTGGCCCCTCTGTAAGGTATAAAAACCTTGACCTTTCCTGTTTTTTCCAAGGAGTGGCAAACACCTCGCTAATGATGTCCGGATTTCATCCATTTGGTACCCAAAATAGCCATAATGTACTTCAGTTTATCGCTGATGATCATTGGAGTCCTGACAATCAAAATATTTATGCTGCCTATCCTCGTCTCACGAAGATTGGACACGGGAACAATTCGGCAGGATCTGACTTTTGGCTACGTGATGCCTCATTCTTAAAGTTGAAAAATGCCGAGATTGGTTATACCTATAAAAAAGCGCGTTTCTACATTAGCGGAATGAATCTATTAACAATTTCTTCATTTAAACACTGGGATCCGGAACAAGGTGGAGGTTCTGGATTAAGCTACCCAACACAGCGATCGTTTAATGTTGGACTGCAAATTAATTTATAATAAAACCTAAATACAAAACATATGAAAACATCAATATACTCAATAATATTCGCTTTTATTTTATTGGCAATATCATCCTGCGACTATCTAGACATTGTTCCCGATGAAAGGCCTACTGAGAAAGATGCCTTTAAGGATCAAAAAGCTGCGCAGAAATTTCTATACTCCTGCTACTCTTACTTACCAAACCCCAGAGAAGGTGCAGCATCCCTTGATTTAATGACGGGGGATGAAGTAATTACGGCCTTTGAACACGAAACATTTGCAAAATTCCCCAAAGGTAACTACACAGCGACCACACCAGTAATTTCATACTGGAACACCTTATTTGGAGGCCTGAGACAATGCTATATAATGAAAAATAATGTAGCGAATGTACCGGGACTTTCCGAGAAACTAATCAAAGATTATATAGCTCAAGCTGACTTTTTGATTGCGTATTACCATTTTCTATTAATCAAGTGCTATGGCCCAAGTATCTTAATAAAAGAAGAACCGGATGTAAATATAGCACCGGAAGACTTTTCGCCCAGAAGCAGTTTGGACGAGTGCGTGCAATTTGTTGTCGATAAATTTGATGAAGCTGCTACCAACTTACCTGCCAAAAGATTTGGAGAGGAATATGGTTTGGCTACAAGTATTGCAGCCAAGGCTCTAAAGACAAGAATGCTTTTGTATGCTGCATCTCCCTTATTTAACGGTAACTCTATGTATAATGAAATGAAGAATGATGATGGGACTCCGCTTTTTCCCGCCAGCTTTGATCCACAAAAGTGGCAATTGGTAAAAAATGCAACCCTGGATGCTATCACGACAGCTGAATCAGAAAATCATGCATTATACACGAATAGCAATTATGGTGAAAACGGTTATCCTGATGATCCGGTAATACGTACATTAAGGTACAATATTATTGAACCTGCTAATTCGGAAATTCTTTGGGCAGATACTCGTAAAGAAGGGACCTATGGCTTACAAAACAAGTCTCGCCCATTTGTATCAAAAGCTTCTTGGAATGGAGTAGGGCCCACTTTAGCCATGTTAGATCGTTTTTACACCGAAAATGGATTACCGATAAACGAAGACCCCAAATATGACTTTTCCAATCGTTTTAATGTAATTACAGTGGAGCAAGAAGAAGAGAAAGTGGCTGAGCCAGGAAAGAAAACGGCAATTTACAACCTGAATAGAGAACCCCGATTTTATGCCTGGGTATCTTTTCATGGAGGCTACTATGAACTAATGTCTGCTACCTCCAATGGGGCCTATAAAGATGATCCAGACTTTCAGGAATCAATCATCGAAGGAAAAAACTACTCCCGACTAGTAACCTCTATGCTAAAAAAAGGGAATTGCGGAAGAGGCAACAGAACAAATAACTACAACCCCTCTGGTTTTCTAAATAAAAAAGGTTGTGATCCATCGCACAGAACAAAACTAAGCAGTGAAGGTCCTAATGAATATCCATGGCCTGTTATCAGGCTAGCTGAGCTATATCTTACTATGGCCGAAGCATGTGTTGAAGTAAACGATTTAGCTAATGCCAAAAAATATCTTAATAAGGTACGAATGCGTGCCGGTATCCCAACTGTTGAAAATGCCTGGAGTGCTGTAGCAGAGCTCAGTCAGGATAAACTTCGAGAAATTGTAAGACAAGAGCGCCAAATTGAATTATACCTTGAAAATCACAATTTCTGGGATATGAGACGCTGGATGTTAGCAGAAGAAGCCTTCAATAAAAAACAGAGTGGATTTAATACAGAAGCCGACGACGTTGAGAACTATGTGAATGTGACTGAAATACCTTTTAATCGTGTATTTAAGCCCGCAAATTACTTGCTTCCTATACCAATCAAAGATATTAATGTGAACACAAATCTTGTTCAAAACCCAGGATATTAAGGTTTCGCTGTATTTAACAAATTAAAACGATAAACAAATGAAGAAATTATTATATATTTTAATCGTGCCTTTTTTCTTTATAGCCTGTGAGAAAAATGAAACTATCAATGTTATTCCTCCAGACATCAGTAATATCCGTTCAGACTCCTTGCCCGGACAAATTGTTTTACGGTGGGATATGCCGGCTGACACTCAAAGCATTCACTATATCGAAGTGAGTTATTTTGATCACCGCAAGCAGAAAAGCGTAATCAACCTATCAAGTGGCGACTCACTACTTGTAGATAATACAAGACATAAATATGGTGCTTATCAATTTAAACTGACCCCCTACAGTTTTACCCGGACACCTGGGAATTTGCAGGAATATACAGGAATATCTGGTCATGCCCCAATTCAGGAAACGTTTCTATCTCAGGAAAAACTAAGTTTTACTGAAGCACAAATAACTGGTAATTCAATTATGGATGGAGGAAAAAACCCTCCCATAAATCTTTTCGACGAAAATGATGGAACAATTTATCACGCTAGATGGAGTAGCGAAGTACCAGATATTGCATGGTTGGATTTTGACCTTCAGGAAGAGATCAAAGATTTTAAAATAAACTGGTTTCCAAGAACAAATCAGGATATGAGCAAACCAACTGATGTTGATCTTATGGGAAGTACAGATGGTGAAAACTGGTTTTTAATTATAAATCTAACCAAAGAGAAAGACGGATTACCAACAACACGAACAGACTGGTTCCGTTCTCCAATATATAAATCCAGTCAACCATTTCGATATCTCAGATATGCTGTGAATAAAACAAACCAAGGTCATAAATTCTGGACTATGAGTGAAATGGAAATTTATAAAGTAAATTTACAGATCGTTAATCCAGAGTCCCCTGATTATGACGAAGAGTATTAACCATATAACATCCTCTCATTACTGTTGACAACAATGAGTTAGCTAACGACAAGAATGATTTCAGATTTGTTATAAGCAATCGCGATCATTCTTGTTGTTTAATGTCTATTGTTTTTGACCTAAATTTAGCAAAGAGGTATCGTCAATAAAGCTAAAACAGCTATAGTCTAAGAGTAATCCAACTAAGACATAGCATCCACCAACAACAAGCAGAATTTACTGGAAGCATACATTGATCTGTGTCAAGCTTAAGGAGAAGGCTGAGAATAACTATTGAACGGAGGCTCAAGCTACCTTTTCCGGTAGGCCCGGGGAGTTACATTCATCACTTTTCGAAACTGTCGTGAGAAATAAAACTGGTCATCGTAGCCCAGCTGGTAAGCCACTTCGGCTATACTAAGCGATCGCTTATCCAACAACTGGCAAGCTCGCTGAATCTTCAACTGAATAAAGTATTCAATGGGAGAATAGCCCGTGCGATTTTGGAACATACGCGAGTAATGCGACGAAGAAAGGCCAACAACCGAAGCAATTTGTTCCAACTTCAGTTTTCGATCCAGATTCTCCAACATAAAGTTAATGCTCTGAGCAACCACATCATCCTCATCCGAAAGCTTTACTTCACGAAATTGCTGCAAATGTGAAAAGGATGCTAGCAGATAGTGCAGGCAAAGATTGACATACTCCAGCGTTTCCTGACTATAGCCTCTTTCCAGGTTTCGGAAGATTTCAGCAAACAAATTAAGGCGATCGTGAATACGGGAGTTTTTCTCTCGTTTGATATCCCGGCACTCGCCCGATAATCGATGAAACAACATTGCCTTTTCTCCGGTAAAATGAATCCAGTGAATAGACCATGGCCGTTGTGACGACGAGTGGTACGCATGATTCACTCCCGGAGGAATGATGAAATATTGATCTGCATGAATTAGATAGTCCACTTCCTTCATCCGGATAATGCCTTCGCCATGCAAACAATAGATTAATATATACTGATCGCTCCCCTGCTCACGCAGCCTAAAGTGATGCTTTGCCTGTGGGTAATAACCAATGTCAGTAAAGTACAAATCATTAATCAATCGGTTTTGTTTGATCAGCGTAATCACCTTCTCAGGCAAGACAAAACTGAGCTGCCCCGGAAAACCTTCTTCTTTCTTCATGCGAAAATTAATTTAAAACAGGCCATTGCATTCATTTCAGACCAAAATGCAAGTCTCACAAAATTATCAAAATATCAACAACTCCAAACCACAAAAATAAGTTTTAAACACTCAAAAAACTGTTTTTCAAACAGGAACACAGACATCAGCCATCCTTACAAAAAGCAATATTATCCATAAAATCACGAAATAGTTCATTTCAAATTTACACATTTGATGCTAGATTTGTCAATTAGTATAACCCCATAAACCTAAACACATGAACAAAAGGTTCATTTTCGGCATTACATTGATCTCCGCATTAGGAGGACTTCTTTTTGGCTACGACTGGGTGGTCATTGGCGGCGCCAAACCATTCTACGAACGTTATTTTGACATTGTCAACTCCGCCAACTTGCAGGGATGGGCCATGAGCAGTGCCCTGATTGGCTGCTTGTTCGGAGCCTTATCTTCCGGATTCATTTCTGACCGGTATGGACGCAAACCGTCGCTTATTGGCGCTGCGGCCTTATTTACCATTTCGGCTCTGGGTACCGGCTATGTGTCACTATTTACTCCATTCATTGTTTTCCGTCTTGTAGGCGGACTCGGTATCGGACTAGCCTCCGCTATCTCGCCGGTTTATATTGCTGAAATAGCTCCTGCCTCTATTCGCGGACGCTTGGTTTCAGTTAATCAACTAACCATTGTTATTGGGATTCTATCCGCTCAAATAATCAACCTACTAATTGCCGACAAAGTGGAGCCGGAAGCCACCGACCTGGCCATCCTGAATTCGTGGAATGGCCAATGGGGATGGCGCTGGATGTTCTGGGCCGAAACAGTTCCTGCCACCCTATTTTTCGTACTAGCCTTTTTCATTCCCGAAAGTCCACGTTTTTTAATGAAAAAAGGAGCCAATGCATCTGCCCGTAAAACACTGGCACGCATCGGAGGCGACAGGTATGCTGAACAAGAAGAAACCGCCATCAACGCATCCTTCACCGAACACTCCTCACGAATTAACTGGAGTAAGCTCCGCTCAAAAAAAATACGTCCGATACTTCTTATTGGAATCGTCCTGGCCGTATTTCAGCAATGGTGCGGCATCAATGTCATTTTCAATTATGCCGAAGAGGTATTTACTTCTGCTGGCTATTCATTGAATGATATGCTATTCAATATTGTGATTACGGGAACAGTGAACCTCATCTTTACCCTAATCGCTATGCGGGTGGTGGATAGCTGGGGGCGCCGAAAACTGCTTTTGCTCGGAGCCATGGGCCTGGCTATCATTTACCTGGCGATGGGAATCTGCTTTTTCTTTGAACTGCAAGGTCTGGCAATATTGAGCCTGGTTCTTCTGGCTATCGCTACGTATGCCATGACATTAGCACCGGTTACCTGGGTGGTCTTGTCCGAGATTTTCCCAAACAGTATCCGGGGTGCCGCTATGGCTATCGCCACCATGTCGCTATGGATTGGAAGTTTCGTACTCACTTACACCTTCCCTATTTTAAACAAACTACTGAATGCCAGCGGCACATTTTGGCTGTACGCATTTATTTGTTTGGCTGGCTTTCTGTTTATCTTGAAAAAGCTTCCTGAGACAAAAGGGAAAAGTTTGGAAGAAATTGAAAAGTTAGAGACCGAAAATTGAACTTCTTATTTATAAAACACAGAACATGAAATACGCTAATATCATAATCCTTTTACTGACCTTTTTTGCTACGGCCTGTCAACCACAAGCAGACAAAAATCAAATTGATTTGGCTGGAAGCTGGCAATATAAACTGGATCCTAGTGATAAAGGGACTCAAGAGGAATGGTTCAACCGTAATTTTGAAGGTATCCTGGAGTTACCTGGCTCATTAACCACCAACAATATTGGTAATGAAGTGTCGGTGAACACCCCATGGACCGGACAAATCGTGGATAGCTCCTATTTCAAAAGCCCCAAATATTCCAAATACCGGGAGCCGGGAAATATTAAGATCCCCTGCTGGCTCCAACCCATAAAATACTACAAAGGAGCAGCTTGGTATCAAAAAGAAGTAACTATTCCTGAAGATTGGAAAGGACAAGCCATTGAGCTATACCTGGAACGTTGCCATTGGGAAAGCCAGGTTTGGGTTGACGGACAGGAAGCAGGTATGCAAAACTCGCTTGGAACCGCCCATCAATACAACTTAACCAGCCTGCTGACTCCCGGCAAACATCGCCTGACCGTATGTGTCGACAACCGTGTGAAAGAAATTGACCCCGGTCTGAATTCGCACAGTATTTCAGATCATACCCAATCGAACTGGAATGGTATGATTGGAGAGCTGTTACTAAAAGCGCAAGCGCCAATCCACATCAAAAACATACAGGCATTTCCTGACCTTGCTACCAAGTCATTTAAAGTCAGAGCCACGGTGCTTAACACGGGTTCAGTTAAGCAAAACGGGAAATTTCGATTGAATGTACAGCCTCATAACTTCAAATCGAACGAAGACATTGCAACGGTAAACTACACTGCCGAACTATTACCCGGAGAAAACGAGGTAGAGCTTTCCTGCCAATTGGGAGAATCAGCTGCCTTGTGGGACGAATTCACCCCTAACCTATACGAGTTGAACCTTCAACTGCAAACAGAAGGAACTCAGTCCAGCAAAAGCATAATCACCGGTCTTCGCGAATTCAAAGTTGAAGGAAGCCGGTTTGCCATTAACGGACGCCCAATCTTTTTGAGAGGGACTCTGGAATGTGCCATCTTCCCAAAAACAGGCTATCCTCCATGCGATACCACCGAGTGGAAACGCATTATGCGAATTGTAAAAGCTCATGGTTTGAACCACATTCGCTTTCATTCGTGGTGCCCACCCAAAGCTGCTTTCACTGCAGCCGATGAACTAGGTGTTTACCTGCAGGTGGAATGCTCGTCATGGGCAAATACCACGACTACCATTGGCGATGGGAAACCAATTGACACTTACCTGTGGGATGAAAGCAAGCGAATGGTTGAAGCCTATGGCAATCATCCTTCATTTTGCCTGATGGCCTATGGCAATGAACCTGCGGGAAGAAACCAACGAGAATTCTTATCCGATTTCGTCAATTTCTGGACTGAAAATGATTCCCGCCGTGTTTACACCGGGGGCGCCGGCTGGCCGGTTATTGAGGCCAACAGCTTTCACAACATCCCGGGGCCAAGAATTCAGGGCTGGGGTGAAGGGCTGAACAGTATCATCAACAGCCAGTCTCCTCGCAGCGACTATGACTGGCGCAACGATCTTACGGCTGACGGGAAACCCGTTGTCAGTCACGAAATTGGCCAGTGGTGTGCCTATCCAAATTTCAAAGAAATTGAAAAATATGATGGCGTTCTGAAAGCCAGAAACTTTGAAATCTTTCAGGAAAGCCTGGAAAAACAAGGCATGATTCATTTGGCAGATCGCTTTTTACTGGCTTCGGGAAAACTGCAAGCCCTTTGCTACAAAGCAGACATTGAAGCAGCCCTGAGAACGCCAGGATTTGCCGGCTTCCAGTTACTCGATCTGCATGATTTTCCGGGACAGGGAACTGCCCTTGTGGGTGTTCTAGACGCTTTTTGGGATGAAAAAGGTTATGTCAGTCCGGAAGAATACAGCGAATTCTGTAATGCCATCGTTCCATTGGCCCGCTTGAAAAAACATATTTTCACAGTTGGCGATACTTTACAAGCTTCCATTGAAGTAGCCAATTTTAATTCCGATATTCTGCATCAGGCCAAATCTGGCTGGAGCTTAAAAACAACCGATGGCTCCACGGTAGCCCAAGGAATTTTCAAACAGCAAGACATTCCTATTGGCAACTGCTTTACCTTAGGACAGCTGAATTACATTTTTAAAACGAACGATTCGCCCAAGCAACTCCGACTGGAAGTCAGCATTGAAAATGCCATCAACCACTGGGATCTTTGGGTGTATCCTGCTCAAAAAACCGCTACTCCATCGGAAATTCTGGTTACCCGCAAATTGAACCGCCAAGCTATTGACCAACTTAACAAAGGCGGAAAAGTTTTACTCAGCCTGGGAAAAGGCACCGTACAAGAAGGGCATGGAGGTGAAGTTGGAGTCGGCTTTTCATCCATCTTCTGGAATACTGCATGGACCCGTGGACAAAAACCACACACCTTAGGTATTCTATGCAATCCAGATCATCCGGCATTAAGCCAATTTCCAACGGAATACTACAGCAACTGGCAATGGTGGGATGCTGTTTCGCATGCCGATGCTATCAATATCAGCCAGCTAAATCCGGAAATTGACCCAATCGTCCGTATCATCGATGACTGGGTAACTAATCGTCCACTAGCTCTGCTCTTGGAAGTCACCGTCGGAAAAGGGAAGCTCTTAGTTAGCGGTGCTGATTTGACCTCCAACCTGCAAGAACGTCCGGCTGCCCAACAGCTTCGAGTAAGCCTGGAGCAGTACATGCTCAGCGAACAATTCAACCCGAAACAAAACAGCAGCATTGAACAACTCAAAAGTCTATTACAATAAATCAATTTGACATGAACTTTAAACTACTAATTTTACTACTCACTACCCTCTTCCTTGGGCCATTAACTCAAGCTCAGGAAAATCCACTTTCCCTCGCCGGAGAGTGGTCGATCAAACTGGATCCGGACAATTTGGGAGAACAAGAACAATGGGCCGAAAGCTCATTCAGCGGCACAATCCAACTTCCGGGGACAACCGACGAAGCCCAACTGGGAGAAAAGACCTCAGGTTCCGACTACGGGATTTTAACCCGGGCGTACAAGTACATTGGAGCAGCCTGGTATCAACGGGAAATTATAATCCCCAAAAACCTGCGCAACAAAAACATCGAACTATTTCTGGAACGGGTACTCTGGGAGTCCAAAGTGTGGATTGACGGAAAACAATGCGACACACAAGATGGCCTTGGAGTTCCTCACATGCACCAACTGGGAAAACTTAGCCCCGGGAAACATACGCTTACCGTGCGCGTCAATAACGACATGATTCACAACATTGGCGACAAAGGGCATACTTACAGTGAATACACGCAGTCGATCTGGAATGGCATTGTTGGTAAAATTGAACTTCGTGCAGCAGAAGCAGTCCACATCGACCGGCTTAAAACATGGCCTGATGTTGACAAGAATAAACTGACCGTTACTTTCGAAACAGAAAATGAAGGGAAAACAACCAAGGTAAACTACTATTTCAAACTGACCGACTTAAGCTCGGGCGAGGTGGTTCTCGACACAAAAGAAAAAGCCACAGTTGCCAACGGTAGCAGTGATGCTTCATTCAATTTCAAAATTGATCAACCCGTTAAGAAATGGGATGAATTCACGCCGAACCTGTATGAACTTACAGTTACTGCTGCAGCTGGAAAAGACCGCGAAACACATCAAACTCGTTTTGGGTTCCGAAAAGTGAGCCATTCAAAATCGAAAATTCTGATCAACGACCAACCGGTTTTTATGCGTGGAAACCTGGATTGTGTTCATTTCCCGCTAACGGGCTACCCCTCTTGCGATCCTACTGAATGGGAACGTATTTTCAAAATTTACAAGTCTTACGGACTGAATCATGTCCGCTTTCACTCCTGGTGTCCGCCCGAAGCTGCGTTTATTGCCGCCGACCGGCTTGGCCTATACCTGCAGGCCGAAATTCTGTGGATTGACTGGTGGATGACTTCCGCCCCCGAAGACCGCCCGGATATGTACACCAAAGGATTACCCGAAGGTCTGGGCAAAAACCCATCGGCCGATGCTTACGTACAGGCCGAAATGCAACGCATGCTGGACGCCTATGGAAACCACCCTTCCTTTACCATGTTTTGCATCGGCAATGAATTGGGGAACTCCGATTTCGACACCATGCAACAATGGGTTGAAAAAGCTAAAAACGAAGATAATCGTCGCCTGTATTCTGTTTCAACGGCCCGAAAAATCATGCCTGTTGACCAATACATGGCTACGCACAACATTCCAGGCGTAGGACGCACCTATGGCGTAAGTGGCTATACCACTGATTTTGATTTGGAGAAGCATTACTCGCAAGCCAATATCCCAATTATTGCGCATGAAGTTGGCCAGTTTCCGGTTTACCCACTTTGGAGCGAGATCGACAAATACACCGGCGTTTTAAAAGCCCGTAACCTCGAAGAGTGTCGTGAGTCGGCGAAAAAGAATCACCTGTTAGGCATGAACCGGCAGTTTCACGAGGCCAGTGGAGCCATTCAGGACTTGCTTTACAAAGCGCACGTTGAAAACCTGTTTCGCACCGAGTCCTGCGCCGGCTTTCAACTTTTAAGCATGCAAGATTATCAGGGTCAAGGTGAAGCGCTGGTTGGCTGGCTCGATTGTTTCTGGGATGCCAAAGGCAATACCACGCCTGAAAGCTTCCGGCGCTATTCCAACACCGTTGTTCCTTTGGCCCGATTCGAGAAATTTGTTTGGGAGAATCAGGAAAACTTTTCCGCCAAACTACAAGTAGCCAACTACGGCCCTTCCCCACTTCAAACAACGGCTACCTGGCAACTAACATCTGCCTATGGGCAGCTGATTCAGCAAGGAACAATTGATGATTTTAACGTTGAGCGTGGCGCGCTGAAAACCATTGGAGAAGCAACAATCTCCCTTGATCAGATTCAGCAAGCCGGGAAATATACCTTCAGCATTACCTTAAATGACACCGATTTTTTCAACAGCTGGGACTTGTGGGTTTACCCTCCGGTAACTCCCGAGCAGGAAGAAGTATTAACTGTTGACAAAATTACTCCTGAGGTGCTAGAAGTCCTGCAAAATGGCGGCAAAGTACTCTTGTATGCCAGCGAGCTGGGAACCAGCACAACATCGCGGCCGATTTATTTCACCCCACTTTTCTGGTCAAGCGTATTTTTCCCGGGACAGGCCAATTCAACCTTGGGCTTGTACGTCAACCAAGCTCATCCGGCACTTGCCGGGTTCCCGACTGACAACTTCAGCCATTACCAATGGCAGACGATCAGCAAAGGCCGGTCTTTCGTGCTGAGTGATCACCCGAACCTGCTTCCGGTGGCACAGCCCATAAGCGACTTCCATATCAATGATAAGCTGGGATCCATTTTCGAATGTAAAGTTGGAAATGGTAAACTAATGGTATGTGGCTATGATATCTCGGATGACAGCAAGCCTGTTGCCCGTCAGCTAAAACACAGCCTGCTGAACTACATGAACCAGAGTAATTTCAATCCATCGTATCAACTAAGTGAAAATGAAATCAAAGACCTTTTCTATTTTGTCCAGCCTGCTGTATCTCAAGCTCCGGAAGGATTTGAGGAAGCCGTCTTGTATGTAAAAAGTGGTGCTAACCGGACAGCAACAGGTTCAAAGGAATGGAAAAAAAGCTTCGATAAAATCCTGGTTCAGAAAGCTGGTTGCGATTATGATGTAGCCGCTCAAGACACCTGGAATGACGGAACGGAGTCAGCTTGGACTGGCCGGGAAATGACCGTCAAACTAAAAACCCCTAACGGCATCATTGGCAACTTGTTTGTTCGTTTTACCGATCCGAACAAGCAAAACCGAGCCGGAACAATCTGGATTGAAGGGCGCGAAATGAAGATCGATAACATTGGACAGGATGGCAAATGGGTAAAACTTTTTGTCATGCGAGAAGATACCAATGATGGAGAAGTCGTTCTCAAAACCAAAGTTCAAAAAGGAGGAAACCTGATGATCAGCGAAATTGGATTGATAGCCGAATAAAACTTAAACTGAGATAAAACACATTTACTGAATATGGCTCCCTGTCCGGCAACGTCATGTTGCCGGACACACAGGGCGAAGTATGCCTTGGAAGCAACCTTTAAAACAATAAAAAACATGAACAATACAGCAAAGGCTTGGCACGAGCAAGTGATCATCCCAACATACGGTATTGGGAAACCGGAGAAGAATCCGATGTTTCTGGAAAAAAGAGTTTACCAGGGAAGTAGCGGCGTTGTTTACCCTTATCCTGTCATTGAGAAAATACTGGATGAGAAAGAAGATAAAGTCTGGAATGCCATTTATCTGGAAAATCAATACATTAAGATTATGATTCTCCCCGAACTGGGAGGACGTATTCAGATGGCTTATGACAAAACCAAGCAACGCCACTTTGTTTACTACAATCAAGTCATTAAGCCGGCATTGGTTGGTTTAACCGGACCGTGGATTTCTGGTGGAATTGAGTTTAACTGGCCCCAGCACCATCGCCCAACCACCTACGATCCTACTGATTCGTACATTGAAGAGAATGAAGACGGCAGTGTAACCGTTTGGTGTCATGAGCTGGAACGCATGTTCCGCACCAAGGGCATGGCCGGATTCACGCTTTACCCGGACAAGGCTTACCTCGAAATTAAAGTAAAGCTCTCCAACCCTACTCCTCACCCACAAACCTTCTTATGGTGGGCCAATCCTGCCGTAAAAGTGAATGACGACTATCATTCCGTCTTCCCGCCTGATGTGAACGCGGTATTTGACCATGGCAAGCGTGATGTTTCCAGCTTCCCAATTGCTACAGGCACTTATTACAAAGTTGACTACTCGGCCGGAGTGGATATTTCGCGTTACAAAAATATTCCGGTGCCTACCAGCTACATGGCCATCACTTCGAAATACAACTTTGTGGGGGGTTACGAAAACGACAGCAAAGGAGGACTTCTTCATGTCGCCGATCACCATCAATCTCCCGGTAAAAAACAATGGACCTGGGGCAACGGAGATTTTGGACAAGCCTGGGACCGTAATCTCACCGACGAGGATGGCCCATACATTGAGTTGATGTGTGGTGTTTATACCGATAATCAACCCGATTTTAGCTGGCTGCAACCATACGAAGAGAAAAGTTTCAAGCAGTATTTTATGCCTTATCGCGACTTGGGAATGGTTAAAAATGCCACCAAAGAGGCCATGCTCAATCTGGAGTCGGAGAACGGAAAAACCCGCATCCGGGTTTATACAACCGCCGGCTACCCGGGAGCAACAATCTGCTTAAAGAATTCCGGCGAGGTGATCTTCGAACAAACCGTTGACCTTTCACCTGAATCCAGCTTCGATACAAGCATTGAAGGGACAATCTCTCCCAACGATGCTTACCTGTCGGTAACCGATTCCAATGGCTCAATTTTGGTTGATTGGAAAACCGAAAAGGAAGAATTAAAACCGGCTCCGGATCCGGCCAAAGCTGCCAAAGACCCAGAAGACATTCATTCGATAGAACAACTCTACCTTCGTGGCTTGCACCTGGAACAGTACCGCCATGCCACCTACTGTCCAACAGATTATTACCTCGAAGCACTAAAAAGAGAACCGGGAGATGTTCGCAACAACAATGCAATGGGCTTATGGCTCATGCGCCGGGGACAATTTGCTCAGGCTGAGCCTTATTTCCGCCGGGCAATTGAAACCCTGACCGAACGCAATCCCAATCCTTATGACGGAGAACCCTTATACAACCTGGGCTTCTGCCTCCGTATGCTGGGCAAAACAGATGAAGCCTATGATTCTTTTTTCAAAGCCACATGGAATGGAGCGTGGCAGGACAGCGGCTTCTTTCAGGCAGCACAGATTGATGCACTCCGGGGAGATTATGAGAAAGCGCTGGAACTATGCGACCGCTCACTTTGGAGAAACTGGCTGAATCAAAAAGCCCGTCATCTTAAGGTTACTCTGCTCCGAAAGCTCAAGAAAAACGAGAAAGCACTAAAACTTGCAGAAGAATCGCTCGAGATGGACCGTTTCAGCTTTGGTATCTTATACGAAAAATACCTGCTTTTGAACGATCGTACGATTTTAGAAGAAATGGAAGCATTGATTCGGAATAATGTACACAACTACATCGAGTTTTCGCTGAACTATGGCATGGCAGGTTTCTATTCCGAAGCGACTGATTTTATCTCGCTTTACATCGATAAACACGAAGCAGCCTACCCCATGGCCTGGTATTTCAAAGGTTATTATCTGATCAAATCAGGACAGGCTAAAGAAGCAAAAGCAGCTTTTGAAAAGGCTTCACAGATGCAGCCGGACTACTGCTTCCCCAATAAACTGGAAGAACTGCTGGCTTTGCAGGAAACTGTCAACATTCGTTCAGAAGATGCTAAAGCATGGTATTACATGGGGAACTTCTGGTATGGAGTTCGTCAACATGCCGAAGCAATCGAATGCTGGGAGCAATCAACAACTTTAGACGACTCATTTCCAACCGTCCACCGAAACCTGGCATTGGCTTATTACAACAAACAACAAAATCCGCAAGCCGCCAAACAAGCCCTGGAGAAAGCGTTCGAGCTGGATAATTCCGATCCTCGCGTGCTGATGGAACTGGATCAACTTTATAAGAAATTAGGTGTATCCGCAAGCGAGCGTTTATCACTATTGGAGCAATATCCAGCCTTAGTTGATTTCCGTGATGACCTTTACCTGGAGCGAGCCACCTTGTACAACCTGCTTGGGCAAGAAGAAAAAGCCCTGGAATCAATCATGAAACGCAAGTTCCACCCTTGGGAAGGAGGCGAAGGAAAAGTCACTGGGCAATATTTGTTCAGTCATATTGAACTGGCCAAAAAAGCCATCAAGCTAGGTACATTTTCAAAGGCTATCCCGCTTCTCGAAGCGTGCTTTGAATATCCTCATAATCTGGGTGAAGGAAAACTGGCCGGGGCACAGGAAAATGACATCAACTATTGGCTTGGTTGCGCCTATGCCGGCATGGGAGAAACGGAAAAAGCCCAGACCGCATGGGAACAGGCAGCCATCGGATTATCTGAGCCATCTGCAGCCATGTACTACAACGACCAGCAGCCTGACAAAATCTTTTACCAAGGATTGGCACTCCGCAAACTGGGCCGGATGGACGAAGCCAACGGGCGTTTCAACAAATTGCTGAAGTACGGCGAAAAACAACTGTTCGTCCCTTTTAAAATGGACTACTTTGCCGTTTCGCTTCCCGACTTGCTCATCTTTGAAGATGACCTTCAAAAAAGGCACGAGTTGCACTGCCATTACCTGATGGGACTGGGTAATTTGGGACTGGGCAATATCGAAAAAGCACAACAGGCTTTTGACCTCATCCTGCAATTCGACCCCATGCACATCGGAGCAATAACCAGTTTACAATTAATCGAAAAAGGACTGTTCGCATGATAAGCAACCTCATACAATCAAAAGGAAACCTTCCAAAGAGACTTCTCTTTGGGGGGCTTGCTGCGCTAGGCATAATGCCACAGCAAGGAATTTCAGCAGAAAAAGGAAAAGAACAACCCAATGTTATTGTCATTCTGACCGATGATGTTGGCTACGGTGATCTGGGCTGCTATGGTGCTACCAAAGTAAAAACACCGAACATCGACCAACTGGCAAGCGAAGGTATTCGTTTTACCAGTGCTTATGCACCGGCTTCAACCTGCACGCCTAGCCGATTTTCGTTGATCACCGGGCAATATGCCTGGCGTAAAAATGCAGGAATTTTACCTGGCGATGCTCCCATGTTAATCAAGCCGGATGAACTGACTCTGCCAGCTCTTATGCAAAAGCAAGGTTACACCACGGCTTGTGTGGGCAAATGGCATCTGGGCTTAGGTGAAGGAAATCCGGATTTTAACCAGCAAATCAAGCCGGGGCTTCAAACCATTGGCTTTGACTATTCCTTCATCATTCCGGCAACCAACGATCGGGTGCCTTGCGTTTACCTGGAGAATGATCAGGTGGTTGGTCTTGAGGCCAATGATCCGATTCAGGTGAGTTTTAAAGGCCCCGTTGGAAACTGGCCTACCGGAAAAGAGCATCCGGAACTACTTAAGCTCATGTACCTGCACGGGCACGACCAAACCATTGTAAATGGCATCAGCCGGATTGGCTATATGACCGGAGGAAAAAATGCCCTTTGGGTGGATGAGCACATGTCGGAAGACATAACCAGCAAAGCCGTTGAGTTTATTCAAAAGAATAAAGATCAAGCCTTCTTCCTTTACTTTGCACCACACACCATTCACGAACCACGCGTACCCAATGCTCAATTTAAAGGCTCCAGCGAATGCGGGGTTTATGGCGATGTGTTGCAGGAGATGGACTGGTCAGTTGGTCAAATCATGCAAGCCCTTAAAGAAAACGGGCTTGACGAAAATACGCTGGTCATCTTCTCCAGCGATAACGGCCCCCGTGTAGAAGAAGGCTACCGAGACGGCGGTTTAGCTAATTTGAACGACCATGATCCGGCCGGCGGGTTGCGTGGCGGAAAGTATACCTTATTTGAAGGCGGAACGCGAATGCCATTGATCTCACGATGGAAAGGAACCATCAAGCCCGGAACATCCGATGCCATCTTAGGGTACATTGATCTCTTTGCATCATTTGCAGAGCTGACCAACTACAAGCTCGAAAAAGGAGAAGCTCCGGATAGCCGGACAGCAATGGATGTTATTTTGGGAAAACGCAGTAAAACACGCCACAACGAAGTACTCACGCAAAACAATTTTGGAACCAATGCGGTCCGAAAAGGCGATTGGAAGTTTATTCCTCAGCTAAAAGGAACATCCCAACCGATGCTTTTCAACTTAAAAGAAGATGTTGCTGAGACCACCAATTTAAGCGATCAGTACCCCCAAAAGGTGAAAGAATTTGAGGCCATTCTGGAAACCGTAAAACAAGGGGAAGGCTACCGGTAAACACCGGCAAGTGAGAGAGCCACAAGCGATGTCAATCAACCAACAGGCAATAAAGCCGACTTTTACGATTGATCTATAATAAAAAAGGGAGCATTAGTTTAATCTTGACTAATGCTCCCTTTTCCGTCTTACAGCTTAATGTGTTTTTTTAGTTCCAGCAATAACTCCACATCTTGATCTCTCAGCCTCCCCTCCCGGTTGGGCGGACAATTTAAGATCAGAATGTTATCCTGCGCTGTTGCTTGTTCGTACAGTTTCACCAACTCATCAATCGATTTAAACGTGGTATCTGTTGTGTTGTAAAACCAGCGCTGGCTAATGCATACCGTAGATTCCCAAGGCATGTAATACCTTTTACCATCGTGCGTAAATACCTTCGGATCATTGGCTACCGGCAAGTACGGATCGCCCAGGCGGAAATCGCTGGGAAAATAGCGAATGGGGTATCCTTCTTTTTGATCCTTTGGATATACGGGGTGATGATCCGGATTTTCAGGCAGCCCAATTGTCCAGTTGATCCCTACCTGGCATTGTGGCTCGCGTGATTTGATGGTTTCATAAATCCGGGCAACGGGCCAGCGGTCATTTTCTTTCAGCCAACCACCATCAAACCAAAACTCAACAATCTCCGTGATCGGCTTGGTAATGTCCATCAACTCGTTTAGCTGATCAATCATGTAGTTATTGTAGGCTTCGTCCAGCATGGCATCTTTCACATCGCCATTCCGGTTCCGATCCCACAGTGAATAGTACAAGCCCAGACCAATATCGTATTTCTGACACGCTTTGGCTACGGCTTCAACAACATTGGTGGTGTTCCCCGAATTCGCCACATCATACTCGGTATATTTGCTATCCCAAAGGCAAAAGCCATCATGGTGCTTCGTTATCAGGATCACATATTTCATTCCGGCATCCTTGGCGGTTTTGATCCACTGATCCGCATCAATCGCTGTTGGTTGATACGATTCAACGGGCTTCGATCCATCGGTCCATTCCATGTCATGAAAGGTATTGATTCCGAAATGGATGAACATACCATACTTCCGTTCAATTTGCTCAAGTTGGTGTTTGTTGGGTTTTTCAGAAGGAACAGGCCATAAGCATTTCTGAGATTTCTGCCCCATGCTGGTCGTTGCAACAACCAGAACAATACAAAGTGTAAACAAAATTCGTTTCATCGTCAGGTAGATTAATTTATTAATTGCATGTTTGAACCGAACTGATAGCTTTGGCCTTTCTCCGTTTGCTTCAGCTCAATCATTTGATCTCCATATTTCAGTGTTACCGGCAAGCCATTCAGCGATGTTATTGTTGCCTGAGTCAATTGACCGTTTTGCCAGTCAATAGCCACGATGAAGCCACCCCGCGCTTTTAATCCTTCCACTTTACCCGTTGCCCAGGCAGAAGGTAAGGCTGGCAGCAAGTCGATATATCCCGCGTGACTTTGAAGTAGCATTTCGGCAATACCGGCCGTTGAACCAAAATTGGCATCCATTTGGAACGGAGGATGTTGCCCGAATAAGTTTGGAGAAGTACTTTTGGCCAATACCGTGTTCAGACTCTCCTTGGCTTTATCGCCATCATGCAGACGCGCATATTGATTAATCAGCCAGGCTGCACTCCAGCCCGTGTGGCCGCCTCCATTGGCAATGCGATGATCCAGGGACTTACGGGCGGCTTCCATCAACTCGGGAGCGCTTTCAAAATTAATTTGAGCCCCCGGATGCATGGCAAACAAATGAGAAATATGACGATGCCCAGGCTCCACCTCCGGAAACTCCTCGGCCCACTCCATCAGTCGACCATCCGAACCAACTTTGGATCCAGCCAGTTTCGCTTGTGCTTTGGCTACTTTACCGACGAGTTCCTTCTCAATGCCTAAAATCTGCGAAGCATGAACATAATCGGCAAACAGCTGCCAGATCACTTGCTGGTCGTGCGTTGGCCCCATGCTAATTTGGCTGCGGCTTCCATCCGGAGCAATAAACGTATTCTCGGGCGACACAGCCGGACCAGACAACTGCTTCCCGGTTTCGGGATCTTCAACCAGCCAATCCATGTAAAACTCAACCGAACCTTCAAGAACGGGATACATTCGTTTTAAAAATTCCTTGTCGTGGGTAAAGGCATAATGCTCAAAAATATGGGTGCTGATCCAGGCACCACCACCAGAGTGTAAGCCCCAGCTAGCCATTTCGCCCGGCGAGGTATAGCCCCAAACGTTTGAAACCGGATGAACCACCCAGCCATTCATCTGGTATTGAACTTGGGCTGTTTTTTCTCCCGGCTCCGCCATCATCTCAATAAAATCAAACAAGGGCAGGTGCATTTCCGAAAGGTTAGTCACCTCTACCGGCCAGTAATTCATTTGCACATTCACATCGGTATGGTAATCGCCATTCCAGGGCGTTTGGATTTTGTTAGCCCAAAGACCTTGCAAGTTGGCCGGCAAAGTTCCGGGTCGAGAGGACGCAATCATTAGGTAACGACCATATTGAAACAACAACTCAGCCAGATGTGGATCCTTTTTTGTTTCCTTGAAGATCGCCAATCGCTCATCTGTTGGGATAGCCGTCAGTTCTTCTGGTGTAATATCCAAACTCACCCGGTTAAAATAGCTTTGATATTCATTCAGGTGGGCTTGTTTCAAATCGGTGTAACTTTTTTCAGAAGCCGCTTGAAGTCGTTTACTCGTTAGAGCAGCATAGTCGCGCCCTTTGAAGATGGGGTAATCCAATACATAATCTGTCGATGCTGTCAACAAAAGCGTTACTTCGTCGGCATCCTTAACCGTCAAGCCTGCATCGCCAGAGCTAACTGTTCCTCCGTTAGTGATCGCTTTTAAGCGAGCCATGTAGTGCAAGTTTTCGCCTCCTTTGCCATCACTAAGTGCTCCGCTCATGATCAACTCATCGCCTTTAGCGTAGGTTTTAAAACGCTCCGGACGATCCAGTTCACAACTAAAAGAAAGCTGTCCGGGTTTGTCTGCCGTTAAACGAACAACCATCACCTGATCAGGCTGACTGACAAAAACTTCTCTTTTGAAAGTCACCCCATCCTGAACGTAAGTCACGCGTGCGATCGCATCCGTTAAATCCAACTCACGATAATAGCTATCGTAGGGCATCTTTTTGTCAAAGTCGATGCGTAAATCGCCCAGTGTTTGGAAACAACCAAACGGGACTTCTGCGCCATTGCCATGCCCGGTTCCTTTACCTTGACAGATTTGGGTTTGATTGGTCAGCGCTGTTGCTTTCTGATACTTTCCATCATTCAAGAGGTCACGAATTTCACCCAGGTGTTTATGGGCTTCGGGGTTGTCATTTTCATCCACACTTCCCGACCACATGCTCTCTTCGCTTAGCTGAATGCGCTCCTGGTGGACATCACCAAAAACCATAGCGCCCAGAGAGCCATTTCCCAAAGGCAAAGCACTTAACCACTGAGGATCATCTTTCCATCCATTAGGATCATCAGCAACGGTGGCATCTGCCGGCTGATCGTACCAAATTTTAACAGGCTCTTTCGGCGGCTTCGTACATGAAACACAGAGCACTAAAACGAGTAGTGTAAAAACGTTCATTGAGTTTTTCATAAGTAGTAGTAATAATAATCGATTGTTTGATTTTCAGATTTTAGACATTTATCGTGTATGGGTTTTGATTCAATTACCTGGCATTTGTCTGCCCATGCAATGCCCCTTCTGGAGCAACGAACTGTAAGAACTGCTCAAATATAAAGCGCGCGGCTCGAACGTTTTGTTGTTAGCAATAATTTTTTCAATTTTCTTCTTTTAAAAATTCTAATAACTCAACTCCAAGATCAGAGATATAATATCTATTTTCAGAAACTAAGTGACCAGTATCTTGTATTTCAAGATGATCGAAATCAAAAACTAAACCAATAGAAATAAAATAATGCATTAAGAATCTAATCCTTTGCTCGCTCAAACCTGTATCTTGTGAAATTGCAGAATCAAGTGCCCAGCCGTCTTTAGAACTGTCCATTTTCTGAGATAAGTATTGAAGCAATTGAATGTGCTCAACATCAATTTTATCCAGAAGCTCCAGAAAAATCATTTTATCGGAATTTATAGAATTTTTCGCTAAGCAACTTTTGGTAAGAAAATCAGCAAATAGTCTCTTCTTGCTTTCTCGAATCTCATTTTTTGCTTTTAGTAAAGTTTTATGAAGGGTAAAGACATAATCTTCACTTTGGAGATAACCTATATCTAATTGTTCTTCAATACCCTGAAGCGATCTTGCGTGCTGTTCAATGAGATAGTGAATATTTTCAAGCTCTATGTTATTCCTCCAATCTCCATAAAGGCTTGCCACTCCAGATATTATCGGTATTTGTGTTCCAATTGCTTTTAAACAACTCTCAATAATTAATCCGGTATTAGTTTTTTTTTTCATGGTATCTATTCAAACTTATTAGTAATGTTCCGAGAGTACGGCATCGTGCCGCTTTCTCCGCAGGTTGTTGTTTATAATTTTGTCGCTCAATTTTTCAATTCAGCATCCAGCCGAGCCAAATCGCGGCATGCTTTATGACTCGTTGTTGTGCTTAGTTTGTTTTATTTCAAAGTTGTGCTGAAAATCAATTATGATTTCTCCATTTGTCAAATCCAGCCAATCTTCTGTAGCTTTAATAAAATGTCTAATGATGGAAACAAAAATTTTAATGCTTTTGTCATCAAATTTGAACCTAGTCATTAAGTTTTGAACTCTTGGTTTATAAATGAAATCTCCAAAATCAACTACAATTCCTTCTTTTTCATTTAAATTCTTCAATAATACAAAACGATTAGGGAGTTTGTCATTTTTTGCAAATTGTGAAGGTGAAGCAACTCGATATTCATGAGTTTTCGAATCAAGTTTCTTAAACCATTGAAATTCATTTCTAGGAGAATTAAATGCATCAAATCTACCTACCCAGCTTACCAATTCAATAATAGGGCGTGTCATTTCTCTATTATGGTGCACAGAAGAGATTAAGCCATCAGCAATTGCTCGAAGATTCCTTTCATGCACATTCAAATTCTTGAATAATTGAAACCCGATGAATTCTTGTGATTTTAGTGACGTTTCAATTTCTTCATCTGAAAGATTCATTACTAACTGTAATAACTCAGGTGCTGATTTACCGTTATAACCAAACAGCATTTTACCTAAATGACCTGCAATAGTTAATAATTCTGTATCAATTTTTTCTTTTATGTAGTCGTCGATTTTATCAAATAGCCCACCATTCTTATGTAATTCTACTATTGATTCTGCAAGAATTTTGGATATTGCGTTTCGTACTTCAGACTTATTTTTTCCTTTTAAACTATACAGAATCGGACGTCTTTGCCTTAAATCAAAAGGCAATTCTTCGATTTTTCCATAATCGGTATTATAAAAACAAAAAACTCTCTCCCAGCCTAATACACGAGCTGCATAACCTAATTCAATAAGTACATTAGGATTTGGGCACTTCCTGTATTCGCTATCGGGGTTAATAATCGAAATATCAGCTATAAATACTTTTGAACGCTCTATTTTTCTGAATATTGAATCTAAAATATTTGGTGTCCCGATCTCAGACCGGGTATCCCTATCAATATTGAATTCTAATTGAAATTGTACAATATCATTAACCTGTCTAATAGCTTTAGTCAAACATGATTCAATAAACCCTCGGTTAAAATTGTTTGGAAGGTCAGATTGCCAAGAATAAAATATTGTTCGTTTCAATTTCTGTTTTTTAAAATTAAGCTAACTAGTTTATCAGATCATCCATTTATCATCTATCTACCATGTCTTTGGGCTTATTGAATAGATCACTAAATATAGAAAATATAGCTCGGTATCCTTGATTTTTGGATAACATATTAACCACCGGATTTTAGATTTACCCCAGCTTGCTCCTCCTTACCGCTTGGCTAAAATAAGGGGGCTGTTCGTTTCAGTTTATCACGCATTTCACTAGGTTGTTTAACCAAGCGCAAATCCTTTCTCTCCGGCATTTTTCATTCCACAACCCACTTGCCCCGTCAACTGCACCTTTCAGAAAAACATCCTACTCTAAAAGTATGCTAATGCACTGACATATAGAGCTCCCCATTGGGCACTGGCAAGCTTTTGTTCTTTCCTATGCTCGTAAACATTTTGAAATTTCCATTTATCGAAGTCGATATTTCCCATAGGGCGTAAATCCCAAAGATCAGCACGATCAAGAGAAAAACGCAGCTTGCCTTCTTTTTGCCAGACGAGTGCACCGACCATGGCATTCCCAAAAGGCATCGCTTCATCCCAGGTAGCCGCCAGATCATTAAATACTAAGTTATTCTTCGGATTTTGTTCCGGCTCCTCTTTGACCACACACGAGACCAAGAGAGCAAAGAACAAGACAATCAAGGTAGATTTCATATTTATTCAATTAAGTAGTTAGTAGATCGTTAGATTATTAGACATTAGATTTTCAGATAATAGATAACTAGAACATAGGATTTAAAACAGCTCAACAAATACACCGCAGGATCTCAAAGCATTAAACATCTGACGATTATAGAGATTCAACAAAGTACTGTCGATTTTAAAATATAAAAGTCTGATTAGTTCGCATCCAATTTCACCATTGGCAGCACAAACTTCTGATACGAAAATTGTCCATTGGCTAAATCGCCGTTGCATTCTTTGGTTAAGATCTTTTTTAGCTCTTCCACCTTTTCAGGAAACTGATCAGCCAGATTGTTTTCTTCCCGGTAATCATCGGGCAAATAATACAATTGGAAGATCTCTTTAGAATAATAATTCCGAAGCTTCCACCCTTCTTTTGTCACGATCGCTCCTCCGTACATGGACGAATTAATCGTGTAATCATGGGCTGTCGTTTTATCCTCTCCGGTCAAAATTGGCATGATCGAAATCCCATCTTTGGCTTCCTCTAATTCGACTCCCAATAAATCAGCAAATGTGGGCACCAAATCGTAGTTAGCCACCAGGTTATTGACCTCCTGCCCTCCTTCAATTTGCCCCGGCCATTTTACAAGTAGTGGAATTCGGAATCCACCTTCCCAATTATCGTACTTTAATCCGGCCATGCCATCATTGCCATCAAACACATCGCCCCCCAATTCAGAATAAAATTTCGTTGTGATATTGTCAAACCGTTCTCCTGTTTGCATATTTCGAACCGGCTTAAGAATTCGTCCTTCCTGAGAATAGTAGATCTCATGCCCGTTATCTGAACTAAAAATGATCATGGTGTTTTCTTCCAAACCTAACTTTTCCAGTTCCTGGATGATCACCCCAACATGGTCATCCAGCATTTTCACCATGGAAGCATATTCCTTCTCAATTTGAGTTAAGCGATCATCATTTATAAAATCGGCATGCACTTCAGGGATAGCAACCGGCCCATGGGGCAACTGCGTTGGGTGGTACAGAAAAAACGGGCGGTCTCTATTTTTACGAATGAAGGAAAGCATTTTATCCAGGAACAAGTTTTGAGAGTACAAACTCTTGCCTTCCATGTTCCATCTTTCCTTAAATGTTGCCGGTGTTTCACGTTCCCGGGATTTTCCGCAATCACGTCTTGTATTTCCAGGGATATCAACTTTCTGTCCATCCTCAAACATATAAGGAGGATAAAACCCATGAGCCATCACATGATCGAGGTAGCCATAATAATAATCCCAGCCATGTTGTTTCATCTCTTCAAACGAAACTGAAAAGCCCCATTCCAATTTTCCAACCTGACCAGTGGTGTAACCTGCCTTCTTAAAAACCTCAGCCAGTGTTATTGTCGACGTATTTGAATCACCAACTTGCTCTTCTAAAGCATGCGAAACTTCATCAGCCGTAACGTCGCCTTTAAACACCCTTTTGTAAGCACCACCACTCGTGATCTGCCACTTATCAGCATGGCAATCATGGTAGCCGGTTAAAAGGCTTGCCCTGGCCGGAGCACAAAACATGCAGCCACGAACATTACTAAACCGGATTCCTTCTGCTGCAATCCGGTCAATATTCGGTGTTTTTACGATTTGCTGTCCTTCATGCGATAATAGGCCACGCCCCAAATCATCGGCGTAAATGAAAACAACATTGGGCAACTTATCTTCAGGCTTATCGATTGCCTGACAGCCGGCCAAACCAGCAGCGCCTGCGAGAGCTATAAACAATTTATTCATATGTAAAAAGTATTTAAACCAAGTGGCTTTTATAGGAAATAAAAGCCACTTGGTCTCAAAAACAATTAATTATCCCATCCTGGATTTTGCTCTAGTTCTTCATTCAATATCAACTGTGTTTTAGGTATCGGGTTAAGATTATAATAGTCTTGCCAACCTTTCCCTTGTTGGACAAAATCGCCAACGCAAACCACACGCCCAACATCCTCAGTTGTTACAGAGGCATTAGGATTAACATCATCAGTTGTTACAAAAATAGATGCATTCCCAAAGTAATCATCTTTTTCAGATGCTGCTACCCGCACTCCAAGAGGTCTTTGATTCATATAGTACTCACCTCTATTCCACCGTCTGATATCATAAAAACCGAATCCTTCACCCAGTAACTCCACCATTCGTTCGCGACGAATTTCCCAGGCTATTGCCTCAACTTCCGGGTCTCTGTCCGGATCAAAAGAGGCGTTTATTTCACTCACATTCATGGCTGCTACATTGGCACGTGCCCGAAGCTTATTAATGGTTAAATCAGCAACCGACTGATCAAATTTACCCAACTCGTAAGTAACCTCGGCATAGTTCAGCATAATTTCCTCGATATGAAAGATTGGACAATCTGTTACAGCAAATCTTCCACCGGCCTGAATATTGGGTTCATTGTATGTATTGTAGTACATGTAGAAGTAGTAACCACCATAATTACGCATCGGTCCCCAGGAATTAGAAGAGGTTTGAATCATCGGAACTCTTGATAAAAACTGCGGCTGCCAGGTGTGTAAAGGAAATTGGTGGTTGGCATCGTTAATACTGTTCATATAGTCGATGTAGTAACGATCTTTCGGGTCCATTCCTTCAGTCCACCACGAATCACGGTTTGCATCGGTTACCGCAACACCATTTCCTTTATTGGTTTTATAGGGAGGAACACAGCGCCAGTACAACCGATGATCGCGGTTTTTAAATTCATCATTGACTGTCGCATTGGCACCGGCTCCCTCGTAAAGCTCACTTGTTGCAATGGGTTTACCATCCTGACAAAGGTATCGCCCAACAGTGCGTGTATGCAACGAGGCTTTTTGTCCTCCACCTCTTTCAAAACGTGGAAGACTTGACATTTCAAGATCCTGTGCCAATTCCTTGTATAAGATAACACCCGGAACGGTAGATAAGTCATCTGAGGACCAAAGGTCGACAAAATTGACAGCAATTGAAGGATACGTATCAATCAAGAGCTTTGAAGCACGCTCACACTCTTTCAGATAAGTGTCTGCATCCGAAAGTGAATGATATTTCCGCCAAGTGCCTTCGAACAGGCAGAAGCGTGACAGGAGTGCTCGTACTACATTTCTGTTTATCGTATTCCCTCCTTCTCCTTTTTCTTTTATATTCTCCTCAGCATATTTAAGATCTCGTAGGATATTATTTGCTACGGTGTTACGATCCGTTCTTTTTCCATAGAGAATATCCACATCGGTATCTTCCACGACATCCTCTAACCATGGCACATCGCCATAGCGAGCTAATAAGTCGTAATAACGATGTGAACGGAAGAACAAACCTACTGCACGCCAGTGTTTCTTGTCTGTCTCACTCATTTGCGAACCATCAATATTGCGGAGCATGATATTGACTTTACGCATATAACTAAAATCCCAAGCGTTATCCATATTGGTAGTAGAAGTAATATTATTCCACTGCCAATGGTTATTCTGAACATTGGTGCCGCTACTCATATACAGGTAGTTTGCATAAACATCTCCCAATGCATGCGTATAAACCTGAGCGCCGGTTCCAAGGTATTGTCTCATCTGAGAGTTTGAAAAAATACCGTATAAGCCCCAAGAGTATGTTTTAAAGTTGTCATACGAAACAAAAGCAGTATTTTCAGTCAGCGATGTTTTAGGCGAGTACTCCAAAAAATCATCGTTGCACCCAACTGAGCTCACAATTAATAATAAAAATAGATATTTAATGAATTTCATAATTCTATAGATTTAAATTTACACCAAACGAGATCGTTCTGTATTGTGGATATGTCCATCCTAAATTTGCGGGATCAATCCCTTGTGGAAGATGATCGAATGTAAACAGGTTCTCTCCACTAAAAAATACTTTAGCATTTTTCAAATGAATTCTATTCAGAATACTTTTGGGCAGACTGTAACTAAGCGTGATATTCTTAACACGCAAATAAGCTGCATTACTCAAGAATTTATCAGACACTCTTTGATTAGCCCCCTGCGAACTTCCTCCATTTTCATAGATACGGCCATAATAGGCATTTTCCTTATTTTCAGGTGTCCAGATTTTCCCAACCTGGTCGGCGTAAACGGTACCATATTGGCTAGCCATAGGAAAAATGATATTCCCTCCAATCCAAGCATCTCGCTGACCAACCCCTTGCAGAATAAATGATAATCCAATGTTTTTCCAGTTCATTGAACCATTTACGCCATATTGGTAGCGAGGACGACTATTCCCTATAATTTCCCGGTCGCCAGGATTTTCCACCGTATTATCTCCGGTATCAATTCTGTTGTCGCTGGTTTCATCATCCATTAAGTTTTTATACTTAATGTCTCCTTCATGGGATGTTACCCCGTTGATACTAACAACACCACTATTTAAAGCTCCGTTGGTATCAAAGTCACTTTCTGTATAAAAGCCATCGGTAACGTATCCCCATATCTCTCCAATTTCTTGTCCTTCATAATAGGAGGCCGATAATAGCTTGGTCTCATTTTTATACCGGGTAATTTCCGAACGTGAATCATAGATGTTGAATCCAAGGTCATACTTTACTTCACCAACATTACCTTTCCATTTAAGAGAAAACTCCCAACCGTTAGTTTTCATATCAGCTGCATTTTGCTTCGGTGCAGTTGCACCGGCCACAGCAGGAAATTCTTCAGCCGGTCCCAACATTCCAAGGGTGTTACGCTGATAAATGTCGAAAGAACCACTAAGTCTGCTCTTCAGAAACCCAAAATCAATCCCCCCATTAATCGTATTCACCTCTTCCCAGGAATAATTAGCGCGAACCATTGGCAGACCACCCATGGTTTGAGGGATAAGTCCATTGTAGATCCAGTTGCCATTAACAACCGGAAATGTTGGCAGGAAGCCGTAGTTTCCAATATTCTGGTTTCCCAGGGTACCATAAGAGCCTCTTAACTTTAATAAGGAAATAGTCCTTTGGGTTGACTCCATAAAAGATTCTTTTGCCAGATTCCATGCGGCTGATACGGATGGAAAGAAGCCGGAGCGATAATCTGTCGGAAACTTAGAAGACAGGTCATAGCGACCATTAAACTCGACAAAGTACTTCTGTGCATAATTATAGTTGACCCTGAAAAAACCACCTCTAAGTGCATACTCATTGTAAGCATCACTGGTCTCAGGCGGCGTCAATCCATTGGTTCCACTCAGAGAAGGAAGCTCATTATTAATCATATTGAAGGCCTTGGATCTTAAATATCTATAATCATTATATTCCTGATTATATCCAATTACACCTGATAGGTTATGCGACTCTCCAAGTGTTGTTTCGTAATTGGCAAAGGCATTGATTGTTGTATATTTTGTTGTAGCCCGCGATGTTGAAAACGGATTAGTCTTAGTTGATGGTTTTATACTCTCCGCTAATCCTTGGTGAACCTGAAAATAATTGGCATAATCCTGGTAATCCGTCAACCCCATTTGATAGGAATATTCAAAAATAGCTTTTAAGCCCTTGAGTGGTTTGATCTCTGTTCTTGAAAAAATTCGTGTATTATCACTCACTCTTTCAGAGACATCGACTTCCTTAATAATGTTAGATGGGGTCATAACCAGATACTCTTCTCCATCTGTTCCATATGGTAAGGAACCATCCGGATGATAAGAAGGAAGGTTGGCTCGCCACAACCTTAACTCACTACTTCCATCTAAATGAGGATATTGCTTATTCCCACTATTGTATTTAACATCCAGAGATGTTGTTAACCAGGATGTAATATCTCCACTCACATAGGTCGATATATTCGTTCTCTTGAATGCATCTTTCCCAGTAACTAGAATACCATCTTCATCTGAATAACCAAGAGAAATCCGATAATTGATTTTTTCACTTCCTCCATGCACTGAAATGTTGTGCGTTTGCTTCCAGGACGGTTCAAACATATCCCCCATCACATCGGTCTGCTTCAGGAAGTACTTCGTTCCGTTTGCTTCTATCCATCCTTGTGGATACGCTGCCGGATTATTTTGATAATCTTGAAGTAAATCGACGTAAGTATCGATGTTTTGTCCCGACCAAATAGATGAATACTCGCCATCTTTCAGTGTTTGAATCATATCGGAAGGCGCAGCCAATTCCGGAAGGCTGTTCACAGTTGATATCGCAAAATTACTATTGTAGCTAATTGAGAGTTTCTCATTTCGCTTCGCCTTTTTAGTGGTAATTAGAATAACGCCAAACGATGCACGAGCCCCGTAAATAGCTGCCGAAGAAGCATCCTTTAAGACAGAAATACTCTCAATATCATCCGGATTAATCAGGTATAAATCATTATATACAACATTATCGACCAATACCAGAGGAGCACCTCCATTAATTGATTCCAATCCTCTGATGTTAAAGTTACTTCCACCTCCAGGAATGGCGGACGATGAAGACGTAAAACCAGAGATAGAGCCTTGTAAAATAGCCCCCAGACCTGTAACCGGGCGGTCTCCTAAAACTTCTTCCATTTTTACAGCAGATACAGCTCCTGTCAGGTTCACTTTCTTCTGAGTTCCATATCCTACGGCAACAACCTCCTCAATTCCAATAGCATCCTCCTCTAAAACCAGATTGATAGAAAACTGACGACCTACCGTTATTTCCTGTGTTCTCATTCCCACAAAAGAAAAAACCAATACACCATCAGCTGGAACATCATCAATCGTGTAGTCTCCATCAAAATCCGTAACCGTTCCCTGCATGGTTCCTTTGACCACAACAGCAACTCCGGGAAGGGGCTCCCCTGAGGAATCGGTTACTTTTCCGGAAACTGCTTTAGCTTGTTGGCTTACTCCGTTTGTAATACTTTCCCTTGAAATCACGATGTTCCTTCCCAAAATCCGATAGGTACATCCTTCATCCAAAACCTGTTTTAGCACTTCGTCAATTGCCACACCTTCCAGACTAACGGAATGTTTCTTGTCTAAATCCAGCTGTTCGTTCTTAAACAGAAAGCCATAATCGCTGGTGCGTTCAATCTCCTGAAAGATTTCTACCAAAGTAGCATCCTTCATTTTAAGGTTCAGCTTTGTTGTCTGGCTGTAACTCTCGGTAGCGAAAGTAACAACTGCCAGTAACATCAAGCTCAGAGTTAGCTTCATAATCATTAATGTTTTACCAATCCCATGCCTTTTCCGGCATAGTAAATGCAGTTTTTTTTTCATACTTTTACATTGATTTAATTAGACATTGAAACTGATTTATTTCAGTTTCCTTTGTTTTTTATAAAGAAGTGTGCCCCGCCAGGTGCGCTTCTTTTCTATTGTACTTATTTGATTCTTACTTCATCCGTTCCGTTCTTATTTGTTCTTATTTCATAATTTATGTTTGCTGATAGTTTCAGCATCTCCATCATTTGCTGAATCGTTGTAGTACGTTTCAGCACACTTGAATATTGATCTGCTTCGAGTTTCTTATTTTCAAAAACAATCTCCACATCATACCATTTCTCCAGTTCGTCGCAAATTTGCCGAAGGTTCATATCTATAAATACAAACTTCCCGTCTTTCCATCCTGCAACGAGTGACGAATCAATTTTCTTCAGCAAATACTTCCGGCTTGATTTATTCATCGAGAAATGGTCGTTTGGAGACATTTCCTGCATCGTTATGCCTTTCCTACTTTGAATGTCAATTTCCCCTTCAATCAAAGTCGCCGTAATTTCATTGTCCTGTTCATATGCCTTAACATTGAACTTCGTTCCCAAATCGCGAATACGGATTTCTCCGGCATCAATTAAAAACTCTCGATTCGGGTTATGCTCAATTTCGAAAAAGGCTTCTCCTGATAATCTGGCTACAATTCGATTTTTGCTTTTCTCAGTAAACGTCAATTCAGAACCGGAGTTGAGCCATATTTTCGAACCGTCACTTAGTTTAATCGATGAAACACTGCCGATTTCACTTGCGAATACTTGTACCAAATCGCCTTTTCCTGTATTGAGCTCCGAATTAACCAGATAAGCTAATCCCAATGTGAAAACAATTACTGCTGCATACTTACTTAACTCAAAGAAGATTCGGCGCATCGGGATTGAGCGTGACTTACGGGTTTGCCTCCAGAAGTTTTCAAATGACTTTTTCTTGTTGGGCGACACCTCACTGATTGATAATACCCAGAGGTTTTTTAAGCGAATGTATTCGTCTTTCCATTCCGGATGAAGCTCGCAATAGGAAAAGAAAGAAGACGTCTCCTGTTCGCTGGCCTGCCCACTTAGTATTTTTGCGATGATTTGATTATCCATTTTTCAAGTATTAAGCTGAATATCGCAATTAGAATTTTCGGCTTGTTTACATACTTAACACCTGAAAAGAGGCAGACCCTATCGAAAAAGTAAAAAAAATAAATTACAGCGTAGTTTTACTGATGCTTACAGCAAGCAATAAAGCCATATAAACAGTTGTGGAGTCTTTATAAAAAGGGACTGGATATGCAACAAAAAACTGTCCGGCTAGTTAAGAGTTACGCTGCTATTCTTTGATTACTATTTAGTTGTTCAAATTCGTTTATTGTTTTGTAACCTAAAGCCGAATGCCTTCTTCGTTTGTTATACCAGGTCTCGATCCAGCAGAACAAGGTTAATTTGCGTGTTTCTGGTCAAAGAATCTTTGGTGATAAACCAGCTCAACTTTAATGGTTTTAAAAAGAGCTCTCGGCCACAGCATTGTCCCTACAGTTGCCTTTTCTGCTCATGCTTCGGATAACCAACTTCTCACATCCCAGCGGAGAAGATGCTGATTGCCTTTTTTAGGATATCGCGTTCCATTTTGGCTTCTCGAAGCTCTTTTTGCAAGCGAGCATTTTCCCGCTCCAAATCCGTCATCTTCGGGTTCCCGTAACCTGGGAAACTATTGTCCTTATAATGACTAAATTCTTTGCGCCACCGATAACGTAATGCTCGGTCGATCCCCAGTTCATCTGCAATCTCACTGGCGTTCCCTCTTGCATAGGATAATTACACTGCCTTTAGCTTAAATTCTTTGTCAAACTTCTTTCTCATAGCACTCATAATGTAGGTAAATAAATTACATTTATCCTACCGTCCAGTCAAATGTAGCAGTTCCACTAAAGAGCAATCGACACATTAAAGTAATCGGCTACACGATCAAGCTAAAACTCAAATGCAAGGGTAGTTATAATACATGAGAAAACAATTGACCAGATGGAATGAAGTATTATGAAAACATTTTGGTAATCAAGCAAACAACGGGGAGGTAATCTTTCAGTTCGGTACGTAATACTTTTAAGGCTTTCGACATCCGTGCCTCAACGGTTTTTTCACTAATGCCCAATTGCAAGGCAATGTCTTTGTAGCGCAAATCATGAAATCGGTTCATTTCAAACACCATCCGCAAATCATCGGGCAACTCAGCAATCGCCTGATCTATTTTTTCTTTTAATTCCTGAAACTGCATAAAACTGTCGCTGGATTTCTCCAATGCTTCGTAGTTGTATTGCAATTCCTGATAATGATGATTATTCAATAAGCGGGAGGCATTTTGCTTGTTCCTGATTTGGTTCAGACAGTTATTCTTAACCATCGTGTAAAGAAAATTCCGGATGTTCGACTCATCATTCAAATCGACACGAACTTCCCACAGTTTCAGAAAAGCCTCCTGTACTATCTCTTCGGCTTCACAGGCATCCATAAGATATTGTTTTCCCATAGCATACAGTACATCATAAAAATCCAGATACACTTTTTCAAACTCCGATGAGCTTCCACTTTTTAATTCAACGATATCGTAAGTTAATAAAGTTTCCATTTTTGAGGTCCCAGTGACTACCACCTACTAAATATTCATTGCATTTAGAAATAAATTCTAAATGCAATGAACTATTTAATTCGCGCCTAAAGCTATATAAAAATGAACAATTTCCGATAAACATATTCCCAGCTTTGTTGAAATAAGTTCATGCCAATTTTTCAAAAAACATCATTGTAAATTACTGGAAGTGCTATGAGCAGGAGCCCCAAGACAAAGAAAAGGCCCATCCCGGTTTGAGAAAGGCCTAAAATCTGGCAATTAATTCTCTCAATAAATGCGAATATAAATTACGCTATTTACACTTGGTGGAGATTGTGCTATTGAACTTGCTCGAAATAAAGCAAATCATTCAATTCAACCTTAAATTCCATGCTTTTCCCACCTTTTACGATTTTGCCTGAAGGAGTTTGCCACTTACCTGAAGGTAACACCACCTTGCGAGAATGAGCGCCTTTTTCAAGAACAGGCGCAACAAGTATTTTCTCGCCCAACATAAACTGATCAACCACTTTGGCAAATCCCTGTTTTGGAAAATCATACTCCATTGGGCGCATAATTGGTTCTCCTGTCTGCGCTGCTTCCTGAGCTAACTTCAAAATATTATCCCTATGCTGCTGCCGCACCTGAATGGCCTGCCCTACGGCACGTAAATGTTCTTCATCCAATATCCGCCATGGAGCAACAGAGAATTGCATCATAGGCATTAACGCATGACATTGCGCCGAACGCACAATCAGCTCCTGATCAATCACAGCACCATCGAGGAAAGAAACGAACTGCCCTCCGCCAATCATATCCGGGCACGCAAAAGGATAGCCCATGATTCCTTCAACCAGCATTTGCGGGATAAGCATATTCAGGTGTTCCCAGCTATGGTCTTTATCATGTAATCGTTCTGCTAAAGGCTGTCCTCCCATTTTCCACATCGCACGATATTCATTCAATGGAAATTCAAGGCCAATCTTGCCCCAAAGCAGAGAGTGTTCATTGGGAGTTAATCCCTTAAGTTCAATATCTCCCGTATAAAAGCGAGCGTCACCTGCATCCAGTTTAAAACCATCAACACCATACACCTCAATCAGGCGATGAAGTTCATCTTTAAACCATCTCCGGGCCTCAGGAATCGACAAATCAAGCAAAGCACTATAGCCATTCCACCATTTCACCATGGCCGTTTCGCCTGACTTTGATTTCAGGAAGTAACCTTTGCTATTCAACTCACGGTAAACATCACAGTCCGGGCTAACAAACGGGCACACCCACAACATCACTTTGAATCCCATTTCATGAAGTTCATCCATCATGGCCTTTGGATCATCAAAACGTCCTTCATGGAAGCTCCATTTTCCATAATCCTCCTGCCAATTGTCATCAATCATCAACACACCTGCCGGATAATTGTTATCCTTAATCGCATGAGCATATTTTAAAATATCCTTTTGGTTTTGATCATACATCAATTCAATCCAGGTATTATACTGTGGACTAGAAAACAACAATTCATCGGGCATTCTTCCAGATGGCGGAAAATAATTATTACTTGCAAACAAATAAGCTTCTTTCAGCGTATTGCCAGCTTTTAGAACATTAATTTTATCACGACTCCAAACAATTAGTTGTTTTTCAGAATTTTGAATTCGCAGGGGTTCTTCACTCCATATAACATCTCCGTTATCCGAAAGTATCAATGGTTGGACCTGGTTACCAAATCCGTTTCCATAGGTATCTATTTTCAAATCTTCATTTAATGGCATCATGTGGCCTTGTCCAATCACCCCCATCCACCAATTACTAGTTGATTGTTTCTGAATAACGACAGAGTCTATTACCGCATCTTGTGTTGTGCCGGGAAAATTGGCAGCAACATCGACACTACTGGATAATAAGCAGATAAAAAACAAAAGAATAATTTCCACTATGTGTAATTTACGATGTAAATACGAATGTGCTTTTTTCGATAAATACCTTATTTCACTCTGTTTCATGTATTTGTTTTAAAAAAATTATTTGATACTTTCTTTTACTCAACAGGATCAAAAATAGAGATTAACTGTCATCAGCAGTTTCGTACCATTAACAAGATAGCTATATTGACTAATAACCAACAGAATAAATGCTCCCTCCTCATATTCTGCAAATAAAATCCATTTATCATAGCCAACTCATTACACACCTGTTTTACTATTAGCGTAGCATACCCAAAAGGCTACCCTGGAATTCTCCAAGGTAACCTCCCTAAATCAACATACTAAGCGAACTATTGTATTTTATCTTTTTAATATTCTATTTGGTAAAGATTTGGGTTTGTTGCCAAAATTTGGTTTGTCAAACACATAACTCTTCTATTTACACTACTCTTTTCTGTTCTAAATTGATTTGGTTCACTGTATTGTCCAAACCGAATCATATCCTGACGTCTATGATTCTCCAGCCAGAACTCACAAGCTCTCTCTTTTAATATACCATCCAACCCACCATTATAACCAGGATTATCGAACAAGCGCTTATCGAGAAGCTCATCTACAGTTGATGACCCATCCATACCTAATCTGAATTCGGCCTCTGCTTTCATAAGTATAATATCGGAATACCTAAAAACAACATAATCGGCATTAAACACAAAGGGCACTCCATCGAAATCAATTTCATACTTCACTCCACGAGCTCCATCACCTTCTCCGGCACCAACCCCCTGGTCTCCTAATGTCGATACTTCTTGGGTATATACCAATGGGGTCACTCCATCCCTCTCATATACAGGAATTCGTTCTCCTGCATTAGGATGCCCTGCAGGAAAACGGTAATTCGGATATACAACCGGGCCAACATTTATACCACTGTACATTCCACTTCTTTGGTATAGTGCACTCGACTTATAGTTCTCATCTTTAAAGCGCCTGTCGTTAGCACGCTCTTCGTCTGTTGTTCCGAAGTTATCAACATATCCCGGGAGAAAACACATCCCTCCATATCCAACAAGCCCGGTTCTAATATTTTTTAATCGCCAATCATCACCACTTTTAGTAACCTCTACATCTTCAGGCCCTACTGTATTCCAGTGAGCTACAAGTCGAAACATTTCGGTACGTCCCTTAGGCCATCCCAAATCGACGGTGTTAGTATATTTGATAACCAGCAAAGCTTCATCGTTTTTCCCCGGTTTATCATTATTCTTACCAAAGATATCAAAATACTTATCTACAACACTATATTGCCCTGTTGCCATAACCCTATCGCACAGCCTTATACATTCTTCCATATGCTCCCTTTTAAAGTCGGCATCAGTAAAGGTTGAATTTCCTTCAAACGGACTGTTGTCATATGCTACCCTGTTGAGGTATATCTTCGCTGATAAGAGATCAGCGGTAGATTTTGAGACCTTACCATAAGCGTATCTTTCGCCGCCTTTTGCAGGTAAATACGTATAAGCAGTCTCCAGCCACCCAAGTATAGTATCAGCAGCTTTAGCTCCAACAAGCACTATATTATTTCCATTTTCATCCTTATCCTCAGTTGCAACCTGTCCATATACATCCAGCATAAGATAAGCATAGAAAGCCTTAAAAAACATCCCTTCACCATAAGTTATCTTAAGTGCATCGCTCAAGTTTTCGGGATCTTCCTCCACTTGCGCTATCTTTTCAAGCAAATTCTGAGCGTTTGCATATCTACTTGAGAATCCGCCCCAGTTGCCTCCGGTAAAACCATCATCACGAGTCCATGTATGTTTGGTTAACTTGATATATTTCCCTCCGTCATACCAATCATTGGCCGATCCTCTAACCGGAATCATTGAAGAGCCCGCCGTTATTTCGCTGGTAAACATATATCCATACCACACATTGGACAAGTCAATTAAATCACCGTACATTCCATTGGTTATTCCTGCTAACACATCTGCATCCGTTGCAATAACATCTTCGTTTCCAGTCAAAACTTCATTTAGGTCTGTACAACTATAACTAAGTAGCACACCTAATGACAATACTAATATATATTTCAATATCGTTCTCATTTTTCAAATATTTTAAAATTCTACTGATACTCCGAGCAATACAGACATCGGCTTTGGATAACTTGTATAGTCAATCCCCAAATCAGAGCTAATGTCAGGATCATATCCCTTATATTTTGTTAATACTGCAAAATTATTAAGAGCAGCATAAGCTCTTATGCCATGAATTGACTTGGACTTAATATCAAAATTATAGGACACATTAAGATTACTAAATCTAAGAAAATCACCATCTTCAAGATAACGTGAAGAATTACTTCCCGGATCTCCACCCAGCCCCTCATTTTCATCGTAGTAATCTTTACTAATATTACGTCCGATGCCCGAAGACATTAAGTTTGCTTTGTAGAACATTGCTGCTGCAGTATTATTAAATACTTTATGCCCAAACATTCCTTCCATAAACAAACTGACATTCCATCTCTTGGCCAGTTCTACGGAAAGATTTAGCCCTCCTATATATTTAGGGATAGAAGATCCCAGGTACTGCTTATCTTCTGAAAGGATGATATCTCCATTCTCTTCAAATCCCTGAAATTCTTTCAAATAAAACGTTCTGAAAGCATGTCCATTTTCAATAACCTGAACGGATGACCCTGTCAATCCTGGACCACTAATACCTCCAACAATCGCTTTATAATCTTCTGCCATATTTTTCACTTCATTTTCTAATGTAGAGAAGTTAAAATCAACATTGAATACGAAGTTCTCTCTGCGCACCGGAACTGAATTCAAAACAAACTCGAATCCTTTATTTATTATATCTCCGTCCATGTTAACCCATTGAGAAGAAGACGCTGCTGGTGGCGGTGCCGCAACCGATATTAAGAAATCATAAGTGTTTTTGTAGAAATAATCAACACTCCCTGAAAGAGCTTGACCAAACAAGGAAAAGTCAACTCCGACATTATACTGTGCTGTCTGCTCCCATTTAAGATCAGGGTTAGCAACACGAGCCAACTTATACCCCGTGTAACCATCTGCTGTTTTAAAGACACTGTATGTTTTTTGTGATGCGTAGCTCGGAAAATCCTGATTACCGGTTATACCGTAACTTGCTCTCAACTTCAGATTATCCACAACGCTTTTCACATCTTCCATAAAGCCCTCTTCACTCATACGCCATGCAGCGGCGACAGAAGGGAAGTATCCATATTTATTATTTTCTCCAAATTTAGAAGAGCCATCCGCTCTCAAAGAGGCCGTCAACAAGTAGCGATTATTATAGGTGTAATTTACTCTTCCGAAAAACGACTGCAACTCATTAAAACCTGCATTAGAGCTAATAGTAGGGCTCAATGCCAATCCCAAGTTGTTGTTGTAATCACTCATGTTCACATCAAACCCTTCGCCTGTAGCATTAAACCACTTTTTACTGAAAGATTGATAAGAATATCCGGCCACCACATTAAGCTTATTCATTGCTCCCAATGCCGGCGTGAAGGTAAAGTAGTTCTCCCATGTTTTATTAAACCCTGAAGTATTTGCAGAAGAAGCCTTCCCCAAATCAGTCAGTACAAAATCATTTTGAAACGAGACTTGTCTTTCTGTTGAAAAGTAATCAATTCCGACAGAAGACTTAAAAGACACCCAGTCTAAAAGATCTAATGAAGCAGAGAAACTTCCTAAAAAACGTTGGAGCTCTTGTTTGTCGCTATAATAGTCCAATACAGCCAGAGGGTTAAGATATGCCTTTGAAATCTGATTATAAGACCCATCGGCTAAAACCGGATTCGAATAAGGCGAATTATATAATGTGGCAGCAATAAGGTCGCCTGCTCCACTCCCCCCCGCAGTTGTTGACACTAGCGGACGACTATCTAGGATTCTTGAATTGGTTATTTGACTCTCTAACGTCAAACGATCATCAAAATATTTGCCCGAAGCATTTACTCTTGCTGTAAAACGCTCCATGTCACTATTTTGCACAACCCCCGATTGATCCATATAATTGATAGAAGCCCTGTAGGTCATCCCACTGGTTGTACCAGTAAATGAAATATCATGATTTTGCGTAATAGCTGTTCGATACACTTCATCCTGCCAATTAATAGGGTTTCCTTCGGTGATTGTAGCTACTCCTTCTTTTTCTCTAATGGCGACATATTCCTCTGGAGAAAACATGTTCATTTTTCTTCCAATCCAATCAATACTCACATATGGATTATAAGTAACTGATGATCGCCCTTTTTTCCCACCTTTAGTGGTAATTACGACAACACCATTTGCTGCACGCGAGCCATAAATTGCTGTAGCAGAAGCATCCTTCAAAACATTTATCGACTCGATATCAGATGTACTTAAAAAAGCTAAGGGGTTTTGGCTACCTAATCCTCCTATCTCACTTCCTACTCCCACTGAAGATGCGGCTGTTGAACCAGCATCAATAGGTATTCCGTCAACAACATATAATGGTTGACTTCCTGCTCCAATTGAGTTGACCCCTCTAATGCGGATATTAACTCCTGCTCCAGGTTCCCCACTCGCTTGAGAAATTTGCACTCCAGCAACCTTCCCTTGTATAAGCTGTTCAGGAGAAGCCGTATTACCAACAAAGAAATCCTCACTATTTACTGACGTTACCGAACCTGTTAAGTCTGATTTAGAAAAGGATCCATATCCGACTGCAACAACCTCTTCCAGCCCAATCGCATCAGCACTCATTGTAATATTTATAGATGTTTGATTACCCACGGTAATTTCCTGTGCTTTCATTCCCACGAAAGAAAATACCAAAGTTGCATCTGTCGGCACATCCGAAATAGAATAGTTTCCATCAAAATCAGTAATTGTCCCCTGTGTTGTTCCCTTCACCAAAACAGTAACTCCGGGCAGAGGTTCGGCAGACGAGTCGGTTACTTTCCCCGAAACGGCATGCTTTTGAGAGCTTCTATCTGGATTTGACGCACTAATGGCAATCTGACGATTTGCTATTTTATACTCCACATCAGCATTTTCAAAAACGTCATCCAGAATCTCTGGCACCAAGCGATTTTTTGCATTAACACTTACCACTTTTTCCACATCGACAACGGTGGCATCATAAATGAAGTAAAATTCAGATTGATCTTCGATTTCCTTCAACACCTGCTTTATCGGCACATTTCTCAAGTTTAGACTCATTCTGGTGCTTTGAGAGTAGGAACCAACAGCATAAAGCTGCATAACGCTAAGCACCATTAAAAATAAGGTTGTCCGCATCGTTCTAATCAGTTTTGATTTCCATAGCAACGAGCCCATGAAAATCAATGAATAACATTTTTTTTTCATAAATTTGTTTCGATTTGATTTATACAATTCAAATAAGTTAGTGCTGTTGTTTGGTAGCCTTCCAGCACGTAATCATTGTAAAGGGGATGTTACAGCATCTCCTTTTCTTTTGGTTAATTAGTTTTTCATTGGCACTCCTTTAAATTAATCGTATCGGATTACTTAAATATAATTTTAGCCTTACCGGCTTCCTCTTCAACAAACTGGTAGGTTATTGGGCATGAAAACTGGATAAAATCCAGGATTTCTTTCAAACTTTCATTCCTAAAATTGGCATTGAAAATCGATTTATACACTTTCAAGTCAGCAACCACTATTTCAACGTCAAACCTGCGTTCCAGCTTCTTAATGACTTCCAGCATCGGTTCATCTTTAAAAATCAGTTCTCCATCTTTCCATGAAGCATAATTCTCCATCTCAATGGTACTTACATCCATTGATCGCTCTCTGGTATTGTAGGTCATCATTTCTCCGGGACTTAATTTTCTTTTGAAATCGGTAATCCCTGGATTATCCAATTCGACACTTCCTTCCTGCAAAATAACACGAACAGCTTCATCGCCAGGATAAGCACTAACATCAAACTGAGTTCCCAATACCTTCACATTGACACCCGAACTTGTATAGACTGTTAAAGGAAGAGTTTCATTTCTTGAAACCTGAAACAAGGCTTGCCCTTCAAGTTCTAGATGACGACTATTAATTGCAAAACCATTCGAATAGGTAAGTTTTGTGCCTGAGTTTAACCAAACAACCGAGCTATCGGGCAAAACAACTTGGGCTATTTGTCCATATGCGGCTACTACCGATGTCTGAAATTGTTCGCCGCCATTATTCCTCTGAGTAGTTCGACCAAGCCAAAACATCATTGACGCTACCCCTATTAAAAGAACAAGAACAGCTGCATACTTAAAGAACATGAATCGTTTCTTTCCAGACTCAGCTAATTTTATTCTGTTGGCTAGTTTTTTATAGGATTGCTCCACCTTATCGGCCGGAGCCTGTCTCGAAGCAGCAAGAAAAGACCAGGCAATCTTGGCACTTCTATAAGTAGCCATATCTTGATCTGACTGCTTCAGCTCTTCCAGCAATTGCTCTTTCTGCTCTACTTCGGAGCCTGTTACAAGCTTGATTATTTTTTCCGTTTTTTCCATGATTGTTTCTATTCTAAAGAATGCATGAATTCAAACTTCCCCTCCCTCCTGACGAAAAAATAATTTCAAAATGAAAAATTAACCGACAAACAAGTAGGCTACCAATGGTAAATAATCCTTCAATGCCAGTCGGAATCGTTTCAATCCTTTGGAGATATGTTTTTCGACCACCTTCTCCGAGATATTAAGCTCTTCAGCAATCTCTCTATTTTTCAAACTTTTAAATCGGCTAAGGGTAAACACATTTCGACATTGGGGAGGAAGATCTTCGAGCGTTTGTTGAATAATCCGTTCGATCTCATTAAAGGTATAATCGGAAGATTCTAACGAACTTAACACCTCTACATTCATTTCTAATTCCTGAATACTGTATGAATTAACAAATAATTTCTGTCGGTAACGCTGGCTTCGAAGCCTATAAAGACAATTATTTTTAGCAATGGTAAACAGGTAAGCATCTAGTTGACTATCGTCTCGCAGCTGATGACGCTTGTCCCATAACGTGAAGAAAGTATCTTGTACAATATTTTCGGCCAAATCTTCAAACGGAACAAATTCCAAGATAAAATAATAAAGGCGTGAAAAATACTTATCATACAAGACCTTGAATGCAGCCTCATCATCATTCTTTAAACCTTCAAGAAGTTTTAGATTTGTTGTAGTCATGTTAGTTGAATAGTCGTACAGCAAATCTAGAAAAATAATGCCAATTGCCATTAAGCCTTGGTCACGATCTCATAAAGTAAAAAATGCGTAAGCTGCATCTGGGGCTAAGCCGCAAAAGAAATCAGCTGGTTTGACTGACTCAATTCGAGCTCAACACTTACGACCTATTTCTTAGGCCAGAACAAATAATACACCAATGCTCCAAGGATATTGAGCAAAAAGCGATCAAAAAAAAACTCGAATTCTTCTTTATCATTCATGATTAGGCGAACTATAAAACCAAAAGACCACCGCATCAAGCAGTGGTCCCATTCAGCAAAATAGCTGAAAATTTTATAGTTGGTTATTCTTCTGTAGAAGATAATACGTAAGGGTATTGAATCAATAAATTACATGGAACAACTAAACATTCCTCCATGGTTTATCCTACACAAAAACTATTTCTTCTTAATAAATACGGCGCCGTATGAATCATTGCCAATATCGCCACGAACCGTTGCTTTTATGGTAAAGGCTGCACCGGTTTCATAGTCGTCAATATCGAAGGTGTAAACGTTATTTTTTGAAGTTCCCCCTGTAAATGCAGGGTGATGGTCTTCTGTAATTTTTTGGCCGTTTTTGAATACTTCAACCAACTCAATTTCCAAACGATGGTCGCCGCTGGTATACCAAAAAGCCAATTCATAAGTTCCGTTCTCATTGATTTTACCCGTTGCATTCATTTCAAAAACACCGAACTCTTTAGCTTGAATTTTACTGGGAGCCCATTCGGCAACTAACTCGCCATACTTTTTAAACTGATCGTATTTTGCCGGAAAATAAAGGGGTAACGAATATTGATTTCGGTTAACCACTGTAATAGCCTGAAATTGTGAAAGCTGTTGAACAACCACCGGTTCAGAATAGACTCCTGAGTACACGTTAGGTGCAATCCCATCGCTTGTAAAGCGAATTTCAGCTCCCGCTACCACATTTTCCAACACAATTTCGAATCCATCACCCACCTTACTCTTACCTAGCAATTTAGGCTGTGGAACACGATAACCGTAATTGGCCTCATCCAACCGATTATAATGGGTTTTCATCCGATTCTCAAAATCGCTCCAACTCTGCAGTTCCCGGGGAGTCCAGCAAACCTCAGCTAAGGCAGCCATGCGCGGAAACGTAAGATAATCCATATACTTTTCTGAACGATTCTCATTGATTGGGGCAATCTCCTGCAAAATGGTGCCATGAATAAACTGGTCAGACCACAAAGTAGCGTGAGCTCCTAAAACCTGTGGACGATACTTTTCATCCAATCCATCAATCATCGGATTCAAGGCATAAACCTTTTCCAATGAAATGGGTTTTAACCAGGTAGCCGCTTTTACCTCTCCTGGTATTTTACTTTCCGCTACATCGAAGTAACAATGGCCAGTTAATGCCATAACCACATCGTGTCCCTCTTTTGTGCCCGAAATCGCCTTTTCCTTTGCATGCCAAACCATTCCAACCGCTTTATCATCTAATCCACGTTCAATAATTTCGTCCCAGCCAACAATGGTTTTACCATATTTTGCAGCCATTTCCTGAATTCGGTTTGTGAAGTAAACCTGCAGCTCTTTTTCACTCTCCAGTCCCAGTTCTTTCTTACGTGCCTGGCAATGCTCGCATTTGATCCAACGATCGTAACGTGCCTCATCGCCTCCAACATGCAAATATCTCGACGGAAATAATTCGAATGTTTCTTTAAATACATCTTCCAGAAACTCAAAAGTTGATTCTTTTCCAACGCAATATAAATCGCGACTTATAAAGTGCTGCAAGGGAACAACATGTTGTTCTTCGGTACACGACAACCAAGGGTAGGCTGAAATGGCAGCCAAGGTATGCGCGGGAATCTCAATCTCAGGAATTACATCAACGTTTCGAAGTGAGGCATACGCCACAATCTCTTTAATGTCTTCCTGCGTATAGTAGCCTCCGGTGCGTTCGTGACCTTCGCCACGCCAAGCTCCAATTGATGTGAGTTTAGGATATTTTTTGATCTCCAATCGCCAGCCGGCGTCATCAATCAAGTGCAAATGCAGCACATTCATTTTATACATTCCCATCATGTCAATCAAATGCAAAACATAGTCTTTACCATACCAATAACGCGAAACATCGAGCATCACACCCCGCCAAGGATACAAAGGGGCATCTGCAATCTCAGCTCCTTCAATTTCCCAGTCTACATTTTTCTGACGTTGCAGGTTGTAGATTTCGACCGGAAGCATTTGCAACATTGTCTGAATACCGTTAAAAACTCCGGCAGGATCGGCTCCAACAATCTCTACCCTATTTTTTGTGACTGAAAGTTGATAACCTTCTTTCGCTATATTTTTCGAATTATCAATTGAAAGAACAATTGATTTCTCTTTAGCCGATTTTGATTTATTGATTTCAAAATCCCAGCCAGTTGCTGGCGACAAGCTTGCTCCCAAATACTCAGCCATTTCTTTCAAATTGCCGGAATAGAGAATCTGCACATCGGAAGTTAACTTAAAAACTTCTCCATTTGTGGTGTAACTCTTGGGTTTGGGGATGATGTCCTGAGCAAGCAAGCCTGTGAAGCTAGTCAGAACAAATAAAACAGACATTAAAAATGTGGTCCTTCTCATTCAATTTTAGTTTAATTGTTTTCTTTCTTTTTATCTATAAATTCCCAGCGAACCAAATAACAATTGGCTCCATTGTGAATCATTGAAATTCCCCAAGTTAATTCATTTTTTCCTTTCTCATCAGTAAGATCGGGCCGAAAGGCTCCCGGTGCATTCGGGCGCTGTGCTCTGTTAATTGGCACAGCAACTGGATTGGATGAAAAGTCTAATCCATCGGCTGCATATTCAAACGTGCTACGAATTGAAGCCAAGCAAGCTACTCCCTTATCCTGCTTCCACAAAAATACTTCATGACTCCCGGACAAAATTGGATTATTTTCATACTTCACAAATGGCCCTTCTGGGTTTTCAGCAATGGCAAGTCCCATGTGAGTGTGTAATGGGCCGGCTTGTCCATCGGCATATTTGCGGCCTTTATAGTAAAGCCAGAAATTGCCATTTCTTTTTAGCAAGACAGCATCATCAACCCGATAACTGTCGAATAAATCATGATTGCTGCTCGCCGAAATAATTGGATTATCAACGCACCTCACAAATGGGCCTGTTGGGCTGTCAGACTTTGCCACTCCAATAGCCGTGTAATCGTTTATGGAGTTATTTTCAAACTCGCCATTGTCATTTCCGAGAGTTGGCTGCACGCCGGTATAATACAAATAGTAAACACCCACTTCTTCCATAATATTAGGAGTAAAAACAGCCTGACTGTCCCACTGTCCATGCTCACCCTTCCCAAGTACTTCACCCAACTCTGTCCAACTGTGCCCTTCATCTTCGGAAATAGCAGCCCATATGGTTCCCCAATATCCGGGACTTTGTCCTAGTACTTTGGTGTAATACACGTAGTATTTATTCCCAACTTTAATAATATCACTGTTATCGCGACGAGTAACACCATTTTCAAAACCAACTCCTTCAATCTCCTCAAACTGAAACTCTTTTGAAGAAAAATAAGATTCTACCTGATCATTTTTGGTCCGATCTTGTGTAAACCCCTCGTGAAATATCACAACAATAAAAATTATAGCAACAGCAGTTTTCCTTTTCATTCCCTTTGTTTATTTTGAAATGCGATGATTCTACTTTTCAAATTTTTTGTCGTCGTTAAATATAACAAGTTCTAGATTTCAAACTGAAATTTATCCCCTTCTTTTAAATTCGATTGAGTCTCGACTTTAAAAATTCCAGTCTCTTTTAATTCAAAATATTTAAGTTCGATATTGCCATGCAAAACAACAAGTTCGACCTGAATCGTTGAACCTTTTTCACTAATATCCGCAGTTCCCCAGCTGTAGCCATTTGACCAAAACCATTTGCCTGGGCGCGCCGCCATTTTCATGGTTTTATCAACTGCAGAATACTCAAAGCCGTTTAAAGCCAACACACTTGCCCACGAAGCCATAGCCCGCGCGTAGTGATGTCCACATTCTGCTTCATCAAAGGGACTGCGCTTGGCTCCATCGTAACGGTCGCGAATATTTTTAATCCCGTTCACGCCTTCGTCTTCCATCCCTTCGTATATCATCCCTACAAGTGCAGCATATTCAAAACCTGTCATTACTTCAGAAAAATAAGGGAATGGAATTTTGGGGCGTCCATTTGGCCAGCTTGCCATTAACAAGGCCGATTCATTGCCCAGGGCATAAGAACGCATATTGTTAAAGTGCTCCGTCATGCTTTCCCTTCTGTTATATTTCAAGATACTTTCAAACGTCGTTTTAATGTGCTCCTTTGGAGCGAGGTATCCAAGGCCACAAATATGTGCCATATATTGACCCACAAGCTGATCGACCAAGCAGCCTTTTGCCAGCTGATATTTAGGCATATTAGGGGCTGAATAGTCCGTAATTTCCTCCTTCGTTTCAGGATCAAGAACCTGATGCACATAGTATTCGCCATTGAATAAATTTTTATCGGTCCATTCACTTCCAGTCTTGTAGATAGCAGCGCATTTTTTAGCAAACGTTTTATCGTCCATAGCCAAAGCCATTTGTTCCGCTGCTTTTAATGCTCCCAAGTACCAGAACTGCATTTGTGGATTGGGACCTGAATAATTGACATCCATCGTATTGTGCTGGCTGCCTTCCATCACGCCATTGGCATCAGCGTCCCAACTGTTTTCTTCCCAGGCAAAGGCCAGCGCACTTTTCACATTCGTCCAGCTTTTCCGAACGAATTCGGTATTTCCCGAAAGTTGCCAATCGCGATACATCTTCATGATGGTACCCATTTGTCCATCGGCTGCAACGCCTCCTGATTGAGCACTAATTAGAGGCAACCCGGCTCGAAACGACATACTTCCGTTGTCACGGGTGGCATAATTAAACTCAACATCGCGCATCGTAAGCGCCAAATTACCAAACAAAAAGGCCGTGGCCTGTTCGTAATTCCAAACATGAGTACAGGAGCCGGCACATGAACCAAAACGGTCCATACATCCCTCCCATCCCATCATGTGTCCGCTTTTAATTCGAAAAACCGTTTGCGAACGAAGAGTGCTTAAATTAAAAAGCGCCGATTCTTTTACTACTTCCGGTAGATCCGTATTCAGAAAAGCATTTACAAATTGTAACGTCTGAGCCTCCAATTGTTTCAATTTTGGCTGAGTCTCTTGAATGACATCTAAAGCATCTTTATACTGGGTCGTATAGTAGTTGCCAACAACCTCACTTGCCCAGGCTTTTCGGTTTGGGAAATGCCAGGTCAAATAAAATTCGAATTCGCGGGTACTGTTTGCAGGAATTTCTTGCTGAACCGATAGCGAAGCCATTGGATCATGATCAACTTGCTCCTCCTTTTCAGTCAACTCTCCATCATCGCTAAAATCGTCCCAGAAATCAAGAACCCCATTTCCCCACGCGTTACTGATCGAAGACGTTCGATAGCTAACGCCTGTTGGAGCATTTGTCGACAAAACAAGTGTTCCCCAGGCAGGATCGTCTTCCGCCACTTCGCCCGGCAAGAATTTAATCCCTCTTAAATTGCCATCTGCAAAATATTCATTCTTATTCTTTACTGCTCCGTCATAAATTCGGTCACCTTTCCAGTCGACGTGATACTTACTACCATCTTTACCAATAAAATTACGAATAGACCCACAAACGGAAACACGTAGCGGCTCATTGCTATTGTTGGAAACTTCGTAGCGCAAAACGGCAATGGGTATTCCACTGGCATCGGCATCGCCCGGAATAAGTGGATTGAATGCCTTTATTTTAACATCTACCGGAAGCTTTCTATCCGTCAAATTTACCGTACCAAAAGGATAGGCAGCATCGAACGAAGCCTTTTCGAAGCGCGGAATACCATGGTGATCAACCGGGCGGCCTTCCATGTGTTCATACTCATAATCAAGAAGTGGCCCCATTAAACCTTTAGTGTACTTCTCATTTCCCTGCTCAATATGAATAGCAAAAAAAGGAGCATCGTTCCCCGGCGTGACGGTGCTAAATCCTTTCCCGGGACGGTTCATAATTTCCCAGTCCACCAAGCTTCCACACCCGCTAATAGAAACAGTTCCTGTGCCAATTCCACCGATAGGTAAGGCTATTTTCGAAACGTGATTTTGATCGTAGTGCTTTAAAGTGGGCCACTGTTGTGCATTTACAAACAATGCCGACAAAATAAGAACAGCTATACTTCCGATTAATTTCATGGTATGATATGATTTAATTTATAACTAAACTTTTGAATGCTCACCCGGTCACAACTCAATGCCCAAAACGACACCACCCACAAGCCGATTAATCCAACTATTCCCTAAATAGTCCGATTGAACGAGCATATAAATTGCAGGCTCAACCCTCCCCCATTTGGCTTCCACCCCTCCGTAAATTCTGTTTCTTGACAACTTTCTTCGATCGATGAAAATTTCTTCCTGAAAGTATGGATTTATTTTAAGAGATGTCCACTTCCAATTGGGTTTCACCTTTAAATCAGTCCTATACCTGAAACGAGTGTCTGCAATCTCAAACATTCTCAGTTCAAGCCGATGACGGTTACGAAAACACCAGTTGCCAATCGTTGTTTTTCCTGACAATCGCATCATCGGTCGGTACTCGTGAACTTTTGAGCCGTTAAAATCATAAAACTCGTGACGATACATTGCTTCAACATCGAGCCATTTTTTTGCATGAAAAGTTACTTTCCCTTCTAAAAACCAATCGTAATTGCCAAGTTCTGAACTATATAAATTATTGAAAAGAACTTCGCCACTCCACTTTCCATTAAGCCGATGATATACATACAGCTCTTGCCAAAGTTCGCTAATTCCTGATTCTATTTCCTGGGCAGTTGTATTTCTGCTAAACAGTGTCATCAGTGCCACTAAAGTAATCGAAAAAAAGCCTGCCTTCTTCAGGGTTGCGCTTAAATTGGGGAATAAGTATCCTTTATTACAGTCCATCTATTTTCCAGGGTAGAACAGAATCTCATTGCAGCACAATGCTCACTAACTGATTCTTTTTTAATACAATTTCTCCAAAATCAACAGTTACTATTTCTCCTTTTTGTAGGTAGTTAACCTCCACATTCTGATCTCCAATTTTAACAAAAACAGCATTAATTTGCGTTTCCTTTTCTAACGCAATCTCTATTTGATGAATATTCAATTGACCATAGGCCAATTGAATGGTATTGGTCTGTTTGTTATTACTTCGTTTTTGTGAAAAACTTCCCCAACCTTCAGCCGTAATGAATGCCGATTTAAAATTCTCGGGATTGATTTTTGGATTAAAACCAATAATTCCTTTCGGTCCGTGATAAGTAAAACCCGATGCTGCAACAAATGCCCCGTAGCTTGACATAGCACGTGTATAATGGTTTCCGTATTCGACCTCGTTATATGGATTTCGTTTTGAAGGGGCATAACGTTCGTGAATTGCTTTAATCATCTCCAAGCCTTTGTCGACCATACCTTCGTTGATCATGTGTGCCGCTGCCTGGTATGTAAAACCAGTCATACATTCGCTAAAATAGCCAACTACCAATTTTTCCCATTCATCTTTTATTTTGCCCGGTGCTTTCTCTGCACCTCCTTTTGGGAAAGTACACATCATTGTGCCGGCTTCGCCTGGTAAAGCATAAAACCTTACATTTTGAATATATGAAGTGTCGATATATGAACCGATATCTTCACAAAAATTGTATTTATAAATGGATGTCAGAGCACTTTTTGTTTCCTTTTCAGGCAATACCCGGGGCAATCCAGCTTGCATTGCCCACGATTGACCGAGAACCTGGTCGATATGACAACCAACGTTTGAGTTTGGATTTTTAGGATTTTCAGGGTCAAGAATATTTATAAAGTATTCACCGTTGAAAAGCTGCGAAGTCATATTCTCATATCCTTTTCGGGCAATTTTGCTACACTCTTTTGCGAATTTTTTATCGCCCACTTCAGTTGCCATTGCTTCCCCTGCTTTTAATGCAGCATTGTACATGCTACTTATCCACGTATTTTTCCCATACCACATTCGATCCAGCGTGTTATATTGTGCACCTTCTAAAATACCATCGGCTTTCCCATCTTTTTCCTTATCGTGAGCAATCATGTATTCGATGCTCTTCTTTATTTTCGGCCAATTCCTTTTCAAAAATGCATTATTTACCGACATCGTGTGTTCACGGTAGGTTCGTAGAATCGTTCCGGCATGTCCATCAACAGCATAACCACGTCCATCGTGATGTCCCTCATTTGAGAATTCTGCTCTGTAACCAATCAATCCATCATCGTGAAATGCCAAGCCATAATCAACCTGTTCTCTTAATTGTTTTGCTAAACGTGGGAATACACGCCCCAGTGCCTGTTCGTAATGAAAAACATGCGTACAAGTTCCATGGCCGAGATAAACACCCTCCTGTGTATAAAAACGTCCTTCATTATCAGGATCGTCCGTTAAATCATCAAGACGATAACATGAAGTTGTCGCAAGTGTACTTGTGTTTACAAAAGTCCGGTCGAGAAACCATTTTGGGAGGCTTGAGTTATACCAAGTTTCGACCCAGGATTTTGTACTTCCAATTAACACATCCCTGTTTTTAGAAATATAATTTGCAACATCGGCTGATGATTCAAATCTATCACTATAATAATATCTCAGATTCTCCCTGTTTTTCAGGTTATGAAAACCACTTTCTTCTCGATGTACATTTGGGAAATACCACGAAAGAATAAATCGGACTATTTTTTTTTCGTCTGGCGCCAACATAAGGGTTTTACCCAAAGCTCCGGTTAGATTTTCACCCAAAGTGCTTTTGGCTACTGTTATCTCGGAAGCGGTAACTTCAGGTAGATTGTAATCAATATTTGTTGAAGTCAGGGGTGTTGACCAGCTATTTTCATCATCGAGCAAGCTTAGTGTCATATTCCCATAATCAGGCATGCCTTCAATATTTTCTCCTTCAGATTTACAAATCAACTGGAGAGTACCACTTTTCTTTTCTATTAAATTAATATGTTGCCCCGTATTTCTATTTGCAGTAAAAAGATTTGCTGTATTTTGCAGCCATCCAAAAAGCTCAACTTCTACTTCCTTCTTACTCGTGTTTTTAACCGTATACTCCATAGTTACCGCCGGGAAACCCGACTCCTCGCTGTTTGTTGGAATAAATGGAGTAAAAGCCTCTAAATGAACATCAAGGGGGAATCCATCTTCGCGAAACGAAACATTTCCGATTGGATATTGCCCGTCAAATTGAATATCAGAAAATCCTCCAATTCGCAATGGTTTTACAAAAGGTGTAATTTGATTTTTAATACGAATGGCAAATCCCTGATCGAATTGTCTGTCCTGAACCATTGGATTGATATAAAATTTATCACCGGGCCCTCCTGGGTTAATTCGCTGTATATTAAAAACATCCCAATACCATAGCTGTCCATCACCCCCCAAATAAACCTGCCCAGAACCAATTCCTCCAACTGGCATCCCAATGTAGATCAATTTGTTATAACTTGAACTTGCTATTGATTGATTGAAAGTAAACAAGAAGAGCGCAAAGCCTATGAGTTTATTGATAATATTCATTTCAAAAATTTAAAGTCTAGGTAATTATAATTTATTCAGAAAGTTTCATTAGAATCTCTCTTCGCTTTTTTCTGAATTCACCAATATTAATATCGTAATGCTCAAACCCATAAACTGTAGTTCCAACTAATTCATCTGCTTTCTTCGGGAATTTATCTCTGAGCATTTTTAATAGTTCGTAATCCACAATTCCATCACGCATAGCCTCCAGTCGAATAGACGGATAAATGGTTTTATAGCCCGGATATGAAATCCAACAGTCTCCCCCTGGAAGAATATTTCCAGATGAAACAATCATCCCTGAAACATCATCAAACGGATTTTCGGCAGTTACAATTCCTGAGTTTGAGCCCCAGAAGTTAAATCCCCAATGTAAATACCCCGGAATATTGTATTTAAAATTCACCCAATGTAACAACCTGGTTTTGATCAGAGGCTGTTCTACAAAACGGTTAGCCCATTCGCCTTTGGGAGACAAACAGGTGTAATACCAGGCTTCATCTCCTTTAGCCTGACGCTCGTTGTAAAAATCCATGCCACTTTTCAGGAAATTCATCTGAGGAACCCAAATATCTACCATATTTTCCAGCTGGTGAGTATGGCAAGCCTCAATCACCTTTAAGTCGGGGACCAATGTTTTTAAGAACTTTGAAATTTCGATATACGATTCCACATTATCTTCAATTGGCTCATCGGCAATGTGTTGAATGTATTGCCCATCCCAGCCATTTGCCTTAATATTTTCAACAAAAGCCGGTAAAAAAGCTGCGTAAAAATCTTTTGCTTTTTGGCTATTCAGAGGTAATAATTCTTTATCAATACTATCGTTTTCAAACACGGGAACATATAATCCAAACGGACTAGACCAGCCACCATCAATTCGACTTCCCAAATGTCCTCCTTCCAATCGTCCAATTACTCCTTCTTCTGCAAAAAGATCTACCATTTTATTGAAATTACTGAAATCAAAATCCCACTTATCATTTTCAAACGAAAAATCAGTGTGGTCGAAGAGAGAAATCATAGCTACATTCTGTCTGTAATCCGCCAGTGTTTTTGCCATTACCCGTGAAAGTTCCCAATATAAATCGCCATGTTTCTCCACTGGTTGATTATTGTTCAAATAGTGCAGTCTGTCGAGAAAGAACCAGTTTGTCACCCAAAGTGATGTGCTTTCAATCACCGGTTTAAACACTTCTATTTCGAACGATTTTGTTTTTGAAATAGTTTCCCCGGCTACCTGACATGTTATCTCAGCTGTTCCAGTATATAATCCGGTTGGGCAGTCCTTTGGTATTTTAACCGACACCCATATTGGCTGTGTTGTTCCGAATGGGACATCACGGCTGTCTTCATAAGTAATCGGATCAGGGAAATAGCCAGACATGGGTTTGTATGAATCTTTTGAAGGCTCCGGATTTGCCCTTCCAACTTTTACGAATCCCACAAAACCCGTTTTAATATCTGCTAATTCAGAATCTCCGCTTTCGGGAGAATCAATCTTGATCTTTAAGTTTTGAATATCGGAATTTGCACGAACCACAAATTGAAGTGAAGCATGTTCTCCGCGTGCAACGTCAATATGCGCATCGAAAGGTGCAAAATAGTTGCTTTCGGGAAATACTTTTTGGAGGGCATCGACAACTTCAAATTGCACAGTATTATTACTGGAGCATCTGATCAGAAGTATTCCTGCCAGCATTAAAGTATAACGTATTACTGTTTTCATGTGTTAGATATTTGATTAGAAGTTATTTTTTATAGTAAAGAAATCCGGCAACGATAAGCACTCCCAAAAGAATAGAAACAATGGTGACCAACAGTACTTTTTTCGAATTTTCAACAGGAATTTGTTCTTCCTGAATTTGATCGACGGATTTGTCTTCAGCACCAAAAACCTCATCCAAGTTGATGGTTTCAGGAGCAAAAGCCACACTTCCGGTTTCGTCCGATAAAGTCTCTTTAGCCAAAATTCGACTCATCTCGGCCAGAATCATGGGGTTGTCTACATCGAAGCCAACAAGCTTTGCCAGGTATTGTCTGGAACCCTGGTCCCATAAAAGCGGCACCTGATTTCCCAGCATCCACTTTTTATCCAATCCACATTCGCAATCGGCTCCAATCATCGACATATGGTTATACAAGACTCCCTCTTGAATTTCTTTGAAGTCGAGAGCCTTTCCGATCATTCGACCACGTCCATAAAGAACGAAAGCCACAGGGCTTACCGGAATCGTTTCAAGGCCCAGGCTCCAAAGCAAAACGCTTTCATTCTGAAAATCATCCTTAGTAACTGCAATTGTCAAAGGTCCTTTTTCAACAATTTTGGGCATGCCTGGCATGATGTTTTCAATGGCTTCACATTCGTGCTGAACTTGGTCGGCGATTACCCGATTTTCTGCTTCATTTTCACCCTCAATCCAAACTACAACAGCAAAAACATCAGGAAAATCCCTCCTTAATTTTTGCCCCAAAGCAGATTCCAGAACTTCATCATACACCGTTGAGATATCCTTTTCATCGAACTGAAATATTCTACCATCGGGAGCAACTAAAACAGTACAAGGAAACTTAATTCCTTTTTGCTGGACACTTTTCACTATTGGATGCTGTAAATCGGAACGGGGACTTAAAACCTCTAAACGTAAATTGCAATCCCTGTTTTTTTCATGAAACGTCTTCCACAAAGCCTTTCCGGCATTCGCATTTTCGTCAATTACGGCTATAGTGTAAATGTCCTGCGACAAAATGGAAAAACCAATTTCGCGAACGGTAAAACGGCAAGCATCTACCTGAAAGACAGAGACCATAAAAAGAAGGATGAATATTCCGAATGCTTTCATTTTTTTACTTGTTATCCGCAACGAGGTCAGAAGGCTTAACCTTTACAAACTGCTGACCTCGAACAAATTTTCGTTCTTTACCTCCTTTAACCAAAAATATGGCCGCTCTCACTTCAAGCGAATGATCAATCGAAAAAGGTTCGGTATATTTTGTTGAATTCTTGTTTGGCTCGCTTCCGTCGGTTGTGTAGTATAGGTTACCCTCTACTCCCGGTTTTACAAGCAGCTCGATTTCTACTGAGTTGACGAATTCGTTAAAGGCACAGGTATGAATATAATCGCCCCAACTTTCATCTTTATAATCTCTTGTTGAAGTTTCGCCCAGACTCTTGATCGTTATTGGAGCTCTTGAAATGGGCGCCATCACCATCGATGTTTCCAACCAGTTACCACAACTGCAACCGCCACCTGCTTCGGGCGACAGAATCATTCCTTCGGCAGGAATTGTACTCAACCAGCAATCAGGACGTAGTCGTTCCCACTTTGAGAAATTACGGTTGTCGAAATTAAACTGCGTAACACTGCCGCCCCGGTAAAACACCGATTGCTCGGTTAAAGCATAGTGTGCACAACCGTGCCCTACTTTCGGTACATTGTAATTGATTTCTTCTCCACTTTCCAAATTATAAAGTACGGGTTTTATCATCAGCCGGGTTCCCACAATTGCCGGTTTCGACATATGCGCTCCATGATCACCATGAAACCACTTTTGAATTTTTTTCCAACGCAGAGAACCATCCTTTTCATCGTAAACCTGCACATCATATTTCCCGTCTTGCGATGAAGCAATTACATATTTTTGATTCCCGGCAACCATAAAATAGCTTGTTTTTCCTGCTATGGTTTTCACACGTCGTTCCCATATTTTCTCGCCGTTGGTTACGTCCAACGAAACGAGCCAGGCATTTTTATAAATCTCGTCTCCCCCCCTGCCGCTAAGCATACTTTCTTCGTTGGGCGAGCGTGTTTCAACAAAACTAATTTTGCCATTCGAAATAAGGATGGTAGGATTGATCACGGCTCCCTGGGGTTGGTATTCCCAGTTCTTTTGAAATCCATTTTTTGAAAGAGAAAATAGCCTATTGCTTAACACTTTAAACGACATCATGCCATCTTTTGCATCGTACCATCCACGTCCACCATGGTAACGAGAGAAGTTTGCATCTTCTTTTGACGCGCTCCCAATCAGCTGATCTTCAACCAAACCAATATAACTCCAGTTGGAAGTCCCATCGTGGTATTTTGAAATGGGCAATACGGCTAAGACTTCTCCATTTTGCTGATTGACCTGATGCAACTGATCGTCGATTGCCAGGTACAAATATTCGTTGTCGGCCGCCCAGTTAGAACAGTCGCGTAAAACATTCATACGCTTTAATCCCGGAAAATCTTTCGCCCAATACACCGTCCCGTTGTACACATTTACAGCTATGATGCGCTCATTCCCCTGTACAAATAGTTTGCCATTAACGGCTAAAGGAGAGGGCTTTCTGCCGCTTCTGTCCGTCTGAAAACGTGGGCCGGGGCGCCCCATCCATTGTACTTCGAAATCGTTGGTTGATGATGCTCCCCACAAACTCTCTCCGCCAAAAGAACTGTTATCTGCTTTGCCATATTGATGCGTCCACGAGCCTGTATCTTCAATCGGATTCTTAATCAATAAGAAGGCATCCTCCTTGTATTTTTTCACTTCAACCTGCCAACTCAGCATGGACTCGTCAAGCCATTCATCAATATCCTTAACTCCATTCACCACAGCATACTGATTTGGAGCAATCAATCGAATAACTTCATCCGGACTAATGACAGAACCTTTATTCACCCAAACCAGATCTGCCACTTCAGAAATAATGGGTAGGTTTGCTAAACGTTCAACTTTCAGTGCTGAAATTTTCCTTCCATACACGCCCTCCTTCTGGAGCTTCTTTCGAAAGGCCTCAATTTCATCAGAAGAATCTTCAATATTTACCACATTCAATTCTGATTGTGCAGCAAGTTCTATGGCTGACTGAGCTGATTCTTCTCCTAATACAAGACCAAAACCTTTACCTCGTGGATACGATTTCAGAAAAGTGGCAATTTGTTGTTGATGTGATTTCGTGGCGCGAGGCAGATCTCCGGCACTTAACACTTCTGGTGCAAAATTGAAAAAATTATCGTACTCAAATTCGGCCTTTTCGCCAGTTTCAGAAACTAATTCGTACGAATACGTAAAACCCTGGCGCACTGGCAGTGAAAGCTGATATTTTCGTATTGAGACATCGCTGGTGATCGTCAGCTTACTTCCCTCCGTTTTCCACTCCACATTAATCTTCGAAGGTTCGAAGGTTTCAAACTGAAGCAAAATAGAATCAGTAGAAAGTGCATGAACAAACGGACCTGCTTTTAACTGCAGAATTTCATAATCGGGAGCTGTTTCCTCCTTCTTAATGGATTCATCAATTCCGGCTTCTTTTTCTGAATTGGTGTCAAATAGCGAATTTTCTCCAAACCCTTTTTTGAAACAATAAATACGTCCTGTATTCGTCGAAGCATAAAGCCCCTTATTGGCCACCGAAAGCGCATACACTGTCCCTTCCACATCGGCCTCCCAAACCGGTAGTCCATTTTTAGTGCTTATTCCGTATACTTTATCCGTACCACCGGCAAATAACACATCGCCGGCGATAATAATCCGGTGTGCCTGATAATTTCTTCTGAGCCACAACATCTTCTTTGTTTCGCGATGGTAAGCAGCAATACTACTCTCATTTAAAACATAGCTGGTATCGCCCTTTACAACCATTTCTTTACCCTCTTTAAACGTCATAAATTCAGGGTTCTTTTCAATGGGTGATTCTACAATACTTTTGAACCTTGAAGAGTGGCCGTGTACGACATTTTGATCGGGGGTAACCAACACAAAACATCCGCCGGTTCCAGCTAGCTGGCCTTTCTTTTCACCGGTTGTTTTATTCAAAAATGCCGGAGATATTCTGCCTTGTGGTTGAATAAGCATCGATCCGGTTGAAGCCATTGCTCCTTCCAAAGTCATGTTCATATCGTTGTGTTCTTTCACATAGGTGCCCGCAATGTCGGGTTGTCCCGTTTCAACATTTACGGCACACACAAACGATTTCTTCCAGGGTAACATCGATGCACCAAAATAGGCAATTCCTCCTTCAATCAATACGCCTGTGCGGATAGGCCAAAACGAGATTAAACGTCCGTTGTTCAAAACTTTCTGATGATTTGCTGGCGATGGAGAATACTTCCAAATTAATTTTCCTTTTCGCGCATCAACACAATAAACATAACCATCATCCGATCCAAAATAGAGATTTCCATTGTCGTAAGTCGGCGCAATGCGAATGGGACCGTCAGTAGTAAAATGCCATTTTTCTTTACCCGTATCCGCGTTTATGCAATGCACCGCATCATCGGATGAAGAGCCGTAATATAACTTTGAGCCAACAATTATCGGGTAATACGACAAATCATAATCGCGCATTGACGGAAGTGGGCCACTAACAGCGTATGCATCTTCTTTTGCAGGGCCATACCACGCTGGAACAGGTTTTTGCGATGCTTGGTAAACCCAGGCCTCGCCTTGTGTTTTTAGGTCCAACTCAAGCGGCGAATTGGCACTTCTATAATTATCTTTTTTGAATTGTGGCCAATCGTTTTCAGTAAGCTCGGGTGCTTTTAACTCACATGCCTGAAAAAGCATGACTGAAGCCAAAATTACAATAAGGTTTCTCAAGCTTGTCCGTTTTTTTGCTAGTTGGTTTGTCATAGCTAGTTGGTTCTGATATTGGTGATTTTTCCTTTTTTCATTGAGATTATACAATCGGCAAGATGATCGGCTTCATTTCCATGCGAAACCATGACAACGGAGCCACCCGACTGTTGAAATTTACGAAGGTGATCTAATACCACTTGTGTATTTTCAGGATCGAGGTTTCCGGTAGGTTCATCCGCTAATATAAGTTCTGGTTTTACAATTAACGCCCGCGCTAAAGCAACCCGCTGCTTTTCGCCAATCGAAAGTTCTGACGGATAGTGTTTCAATCGATCGGTAATATTTAACTCCTCGGCCAATGTTTGTGCCTGTTCCTCGGAAACGTCTTTGTTCCCTGCATTTTTTGAGAAGAGGATGTTCTCAAGAACCGTTAGATAAGGAATTAAATGATAGGATTGAAATACAAAACCGACTTGAGATGAAAGAAACGCTGTGCGTTCCTTTTCCTCCATGTTGAACGGTTCTTTTCCCAATACCTTAACCTGACCCGAAGAAGGTTTCAGCAATCCTCCAAGGGTAAACAGCAGGGTTGATTTTCCGCAGCCACTTGGGCCTTTAATCAACACAAACTTATTATCCGGAATCTGCATGTTCAGCTCATGGAGAGCTACAACATCTCCCATTTTCGAACTGAATATTTTTGTTACATCTTGAATGTTAATCATACTATTTCCTTAAAATCTTAATCAAGCCTCTTTTAAGACCTCTGCCGGGTCTTGTTTTATAGCAAACACAACAGGAATAAATGCTGCAAGAGCTGCAAATATTGGCGCAAAAATCAACGCTTTATATAGCAGAGCATAAACAGGCGATACGGCATGTGCTGTTACTTTAAATATTTCCGGGCCATATTTCATTCCCAGCCATGTAGCCAGAAAAAAGCCAATAAAAGCCCCTCCCAAGCCGGTTAACAACGCACGGGCAAAGAACAAACGAGCTATTTTCCAGTTACCAAACCCGGTAGCACGCATAATTCCAATTTCTGTTTTACGCTGAAATACATTTAGCATTGAAAAAGTACCTACCCATAAAATACAAGCGATTAAAATGATCGGTAACAAAACGGCAAAGTAGTTATCCATCATTTTGCGCTGGCGTTCGCGGGCTACAGCCACTGTCCGGTTCATGATAACTTTTGTATTGGGCAAAACCTGTCCTAGCTGTATTCGAAGTTGTTCCAGTGGGTCGTCTCCTTCGGTTGAACAAAGACAGTTCAGAGCCATAATCTCATTAATGCGTCCTTCCATTCTCAACAAGCTCTGCAACTCTTTCAAATCAAAATAAACACGGATATCATCTTCCGAACCGGTTTCTGCCAATGTCCGTTCTACTTCGTATTCGTTTCCTAAAACCGTAAGAAGATCACCTTCCTCGATATTGTGCTTGTCTGCGATTTCGTAACCAACATAAATTTTATCGGGCTCTACAGCAAAAATCATTTTCGATTTAGTGCTACCATTGGGTTCCAATTCATCAGGCGAAATCCCTGTTAACACCACCTCGGTATTTCTCCACTCAATTTTCCTGTGTAAAGTGGCCGTTAAGTGCGCATAGTAGAACGATTTTGCATCAACCAGCTTATCGACAAACTCCTCAGGCATTGTTTGATTAGAATAACCTGCGACCCAGAAATCATTCATATTGGTATTATCCGGAATAATTTTCAGGTTAAAGCCCATATCGCGTGTAAGACGCCTGGTTTCGTTTTGCGAGGCAGCCGTCATCATAAAAAATAGAACAACGATAGTTACTGCTGCAACCATACCAACTAAGCCTAGCAAGAAGTTTGTTCTTCTGTATTTAATTTCTTGTAGAAAAAGCATTTTTTTGATTTACAGTTTTACTTGAAATCCTAGGGAAATAATCCGTCCGTAATCCGGGTATCCAGGCACTGTCTGATACTTTGTATCCAGCAGATTTTTGCCATCTGCAAAAACTCGTATCCGTTGATTTTCCCCTAGTCGATACCCCGCTGTGAGGTCAACCGCAATAAAATCGCCAAGGGCCGCTTTACCAAACTCTTCAAGATAAGCTTTTTCAACAAATCGGTCGTTTTTATATTTTCCGGTATAGTTCAGGAATCCATTGATATCCATTCTTTTTTTCTGGAAGTTAATCCCTGCATTTGCTATAAAATCGGGCATTTCATCATCTTTCGCCCAATCACCATCATCTTCAACTTCGCCCCTCATTAAAGTGATATTCGAAAATAAAGATATGTTTTCTGCAACAACCAACGATTTTATTTCCAGCTCAAATCCGTAATTACGTTTATCCGTATTTCGGTACAATTCCATGATTTCATTGTCTCCAATATCAACTGTTCCTCCACTGTATTCAATGGCCTTTTTACGGTTTACGAAAAAAGCGGTAGCCGAAAATCTTCCTGAATTCTGAAAATTTTTCACGTAGCCCAAATCATAATTCGTTCGAGTTTCATTATCCGGAGTTTCACCCATTTCATTCAAAGCCCCTTTTCTCGGATTCACACTTCCGCCAGCAAATGAAAAATGAAGCGAAGCATTAGCAGGCAATGAATAGGACAAGCCTGAAGTAGCCTGCCAAACCGGAGATTGCCACTGGTCAACAATCGGTTCAACCTTCGAAAACTTTCCTCCACTTCCTTCAATACTAAAACCTCCCCACTCGGCATAATACTCTTGGGTTAAGCGAAACCCGGCATCAATTACCAGGCGTCCGAAATTGTGCTGGTCGGTCACAACTCCCGAAACAGTTTGAACTCCAGCCTTCTTCCCGTAATAATACCGTTTACCTTCGGGAGCAATCCAGTAATTGTACAAAGCACCAAAACGCAAGGTGTTCTGTTCACTTAATGCCATTGCATTAATCTGATTAATGGTTACTTCCCAATCCTTTTCATTGTATTCGGTGAGCTTCCCCGTTGCCAGGTTTTCATTGTGATATTTCGGTTTTCGATGTGCGTAATTTACATATAACTCGCTGCTAAAATTAGCACTAGCCCGGTATTGCAATTTTGATGATACCAGGAACGACTTTAAGGGCTCGTATGATTCTTTTCTGGTTCTGAATTTGTCAGCTGCAGGTTCAATCGGTTGTGTCAACTGCCTCATGCCATCGAGATAAAAAATATTGGAAGACCAACTGAGCTTATCGTTCATTTTCCACTCGAAAAAACCATGCGCATTGTAAATATTTTCTTTACCATTTCTATTGTCGGGACCTTCTGTCCCGGAGCCATTCATCCCTATCCGATAGGAGAGCTTATCGGTAGAATTCCCATAAGAAGCTCCTGTATTATAGGTATTCAGCGAACCATATTTTGCATACAAATCCACTTCATTCTTCCTGGGTTGTTTCGTTTTTACATCAATTACCCCAGTTAGCGCCGACAAACCTTTTAACAAGGCCGAGCTCGAACGGATTATTTTAATCTCGCTGATATTAGAACTATTAAAAAAGTAAGGCATTTCGTGAAATTCGTTCTGCCATATTCCATTGATTGAATAGGAAGGGTAAGGATATTTCTGGCCCCTGACAGAAAAAAACTGCTTCACCTTACGCCCACGAGTTTCAGTCCAACCGCCTGGCACAAACTTTAGCGCATCAATTAAGCTTACTGCTCCCTGCTGCTCGATTTCAGTTGCCGTTACTTTTGAAACGGCTGGCATGAGTGAAGTTAGTTCACGTCCCGGGTTTTCGATAAGTTCTGTTTGGCTATAATTCCCACGAATGGTAACCTCATCAATCTTTCTATTATCGGGTTGTAAACGGATGGTAAGCTCCGTGTTTTTGTTTTCTTTAATTTGAAGATTAACTGATTCGCTAATAAAACCAACCATCGAAACAGTTAACTTGTAGTTCCCGTTTGAAAGAGTATTAAACTTAAACTCGCCATTGGCATTGGTAGCCGTTCCATAATTCCCCGGACTAACAACTACATTGGCCTCTCCAATCACCTTTCCCTCATCTTCGCTAATAACAATCCCTGAAACTGACTGAGCCAGCATAACAGCCGGAAAACTCGCAATAAAAAAAACAATTAAACGTTTTAAGTAATACTCCATCATATAAATTAGTTTAGTCAAATTCTTTGTCAATAAAATGATGTTAGTTCAACTGAAGCACGATCACTTTTAAGAACCTTCTACTCTTTTAGAGTTGATCTTGGAAATGTGTTTATCTCTTCTTCTTCATGATGCCTATCACCGTAATGTACATTTGCACTTACTCCAATATTCCTTGCCAAATCAAGGCTCTTATTCACAAAAATAAGACTCATGTCCTAATTATTGAATTGCTCAACAATTTAGTCAACTCAATAAAACACAGACCAAGATTCTATTTATTTGACACTCCTTTCCATTTGATTATACGCAACTTAAACACGCATGAAGCAGACTCTCCATCCTTGTCAAATATTTATTTGAGAGTACTCTTCTCTATTCCTAACATAAAAATAAAGCATCCATGCAAATCATTGGACATGTCCCCCGATTCTTTGAAAGAGCTATTCCCAAAAACTATTATCTACCAATAATGATTATATTTAAATTTTTAAACTTAATCCGTTCGTTAATTGTGAAAGTAAACGTAAAAAGAGTCGCTGTTAAATTAATCGCATTGATCATTCCACTATTGTTACAGTCTTCATGGCTAATGGCAGAAAACAAATGTTTTAAGGCTTCTCCCAATTACATTCGGGTAAATACCCAGAATTTCACGCCTCCGGCTTCTCAAATAACCACCGAATGCTGGATTAAAGCAAAGAGCTTTGAAAACTGGGCTGCACCTGTCAGTTACTTAACTGATAATTATCACGATGAATCGGGATTTGGCCTAACACTCAAAGATGGGAAGCTGCATTTCATGCTCAAAACAGTGAACATGAGAGGCGATGAATGGAACTACAACCCTGGGGTAAAGATTGAAGCCGATCAATGGGTTCACATAGCCGGAACCTATGACGGAGAATCGATTAAGATTTATAAAAATGGTGAACTAATTGAAAGTAAAACAACCTCCGGAAAGATTGATTGGACCTTTAAGCCATCGAGTTTGCATATTGGTGCCTTTAAAGATTTTAATGAGCGATTTGTTTTTGATGGAGAGATTGACGAAGTCCGGATATGGAATACAGCCCGATCATCAAGCGAAATTAACGAGTTTAGAAATCAGCACCTAAACGGGAAAGAAGAAGGTTTGATTGCTTATTACAATTTTGATACAGACAACAATACCTTCATTAAAGATCATTCTCCGAATAGCTTAAATGGGAAACTGAATATCCCAACCAAAGAGCATTGCTTTATCCCATCCGCATCAATGATTGCTCCCAAAATCAAGACAATTGAAATTAATTCGCCTTCATCGTTCACTACTGAATGGGAAATTGCTGAGAGTACATTTACATTCGACCATTACATTGTTGAATTATCAAACACAGAAAGCTTCGATCGCATCCTAAAATCCGTAAGGTCATCGAATAAACAATACACGATTGACAACTTACTGGGCGGCAGCAAAATTTACGTACGCATTAAAGGATACTGCCAAGAGTTTGGATACACGGCCTATTCTGATAAACAAGAGATTACAGAATTTGAAACCGCTCTTTCCGTAATGATAAAATCCATAGCCGAAGACAACAAGAACAATACACAGCACAAGCTTATGGATTACAACATCTTAACATCTGACTTTATCGGATTCCCAAGCCGGACAAAGGATATTCAATTTGAACTGAAGTTATCTAACCAAATACCGGAAAATATTAATTCGGGGAAAATTATCATTATTGGCCCATCAAAATCTTACGAGACAGAATTTAAGCAAAATTCTGAATTATCTTTGTTTAACCTGAAGCCCGGGAAATATGCAATTCATGTAAAATGGGGTTCAACCATAAACAATACCCCGTTAACAACAAACCTACGCATGGAAATAAAACCAATGTTCTTTCAGCAGATATACATCCAGATTATTCTGTTGGCGGGTCTACTTATACTGCTGTATATTGGAATAAAAAGGTACCGATTTATTTCATACAAGGCGTTAGATAAAATAAAGAAGGAACAACTACCAACAAAGGAAACCAACCAGGATTGGATTAGCCCTGATGAGCTGGCAAAAAAAGCAAGCTTAATAAAAGAAACTGTGCTCAATGAAGAACTATACCTCGATCCCAAGTTCAACCTAAAATCACTGGCCGAAAAGATTGATATTCCTCATTATCATATTTCGCGAATTTTAAAAGACTACTATGAACTTAATTTTAACGATTTTATAAATGAATTTAGAGTAAGCGAATTTATAAAGCAACTAAAGAACAGCAATCTTAAACACATAAAAAACAGCGCTCTGGCCTACCAATGCGGCTTTTATTCAGAGTCGACTTTCTTTAGAGCCTTCAAAAAGTTTATGGGAAAAACACCTCAACAATATCAAAAAGAACTGGAAGAACAGAAGGATTAGATCTGAGAAATTCGGATGACTAAAGTTTTAATTCTATTGAGTCGAAACGAAAGAAAAACAGACTTTTGTCACAGCCGTGCAGCTTCCGCAACACATGTATTTTCGAAGAGAATAGGCCAACTCAATAGCAGCTTAATTTCACTGACCAGACACTGTAAAGTCCATTAGCTGCCCGGATTGTTGGCCAAACCCCATCAGCACTAACTTATTGTCATACACCTCTACAATCCCATACGAATTATTCAATTCTGATTCCACCATCCCTTTCATCGTTAAATGGTGTATCCCTCCAATTTTATGATATCCGCCAGCATGATGGTGACCGGAAATCCAGGCAACAACATTCTCATACTTGCTTATGAGCTCCAATACTTTTTTGTTATCCCATAGCTGGGTTCCGTTTTCGGGCAATAAGGGCCAATGACAAAAAAGAACAACCTTCTTGTTGGAACGACTGGCTTTTTTTAGCCTTGTTGCTAACCATTGAAATTGCCTGGAGCCGAGGCCTCCATTCCAATTGTAGGCGTTGTTCTCACCACTTTCTTTTAGCCCATTCAGTTTTTCTATTGCCAGCTTATGGTCTTTCTTCCCCTTAATCGTTCCAAAAGTACTCAGATCTGTCCCATCTAAAACAATAAACATAAAGTCACCTTGCTGGTAAGCGAAATACCCCTTCTTATTATTCAAACGCGACCTTACTTTTGTCTTGTACTTCTCTTCAACATCAAAATCATGGTTTCCAATAACCTTATAAACCGGTGCTTTAGATTTCTCTAGAATAGGTAAAATATTGTCAAAACTTGTATAATCGTGGTCAATCATGTCGCCCAACGTCACGGAAAACGAAAGATCATAGCGATTTAATTCGCTTACACAGCTTTCCATCTTCTTCAATGAGTGGCGGTAATGCCTGCTTCCCGCTGCCTCCGCATCAGCATACTGCGGATCTGCAATTAGTCCGAATGAAAACAGTTTTTCACTCTGCTTTTGGTCTTCCGACTTAATCGCTTGCGAAAAGACAGGCTTTACAGGACTTAAAGAAGAAAACAGGACCATAATTACACTGAACACTTTCAGACTATAGGAGAAGCTAAAATTCATGACTTACAACTTTTCAGAATATATACAAACCGCTTTAAAGTTATTTATCTATCTCAAGATTTGCAACAAGAGGAAATGTTCTCATTATCGAATTCAAGTGATTTCTATAATGGCTAGTTTTTTCATAGCAAACTACTAGTATTAAATAAAAACCGCCTTTCTGCAAGATAACGGGAAGGACATTGAAGTAGTTCTTATTTGAGACGTTGTACAAATTAAGCCAATAAATATCAAATCATATGCCTTTCAAAGAAACTAGAGAGATCCTACTGAAGCCACTACATCAACTTATATTGCAAACATGCAGAATAATGCTTTCCGACATTACCAGGCACAACAAATTAGCAACAATAAAAAAAAGGAGCTAGAAATAAATCTAACTCCTTCTCTATCAATCTGTACCCCGGACGGGATTCGAACCCATGACCTACTGCTTAGAAGGCGTAACTCATCTTCTATCTATAGTTAGTTGATTTTTATATTTATCTATCAATGAACACCTTAGCGACACACCTATTATAAAATAAACCCTCAATAATTGCATTTATCTGCTTAATTGTTAGTAAATTTGTTAGTAAATAGAAATACTAACAACATGGAAAAGTCCAGTTTGCCACGTATCACCCACCCAGAACAAAACTTCGATACATTAAAAAGCAAAGGAGTATCGTTAGTTGCTTTTCTCGACACAGTCCGACCACGCAAAGACAATACCTTCACCGTGCGTCTTCAGTTGGTTTTCGATCGTATTCCGAAATACTATTCTACCAATATCAATTTGAGCACAGACCAATACCTCAAAATTGCAGCCAATGGTGTACGTGGCGACTTATTGGAAAAGAAGCGTATTATCCACCAGTTACTTAAAAAGGCCAATGATACTATTTGCCACATGGATGAATTCTCTTTCGAGTTATTCAAAAAACACTTCCTCCGCAGGTCCACAGAACGAAACGACATCCTTTCTTCCCTTGAAGATCTAACAGACCAACTCAAGAAAAACAATCAGCTTGGAACTGCTGACGTGTACCGACTTACAGCCAACCTCCTGAAAAAGTACACAAAAAAACAAAAGCTTCCATTCAACCAACTAACCCCTGACTTTCTCCGCAATTGTGAAAACTGGATGCTTGAAAAGGAATATTCCAAAACAACCATTTCTATGTACATGCGATGTATCAGGAAAGCTTTCAACGACCAAATCAGAACTGGAAGCATAAGCAGTGCAGCATATCCTTTTGGTAAAGACAAATACATAATCCCGGCACCCAGAAATATCAAGAAAGCACTAACCATTCAAGACATTGCAAAACTATTCAACTACAAACCTTTAAAAGGCACACCCGAACACTATTACCGCGATTTATGGCTATTCCTGTATCTCTGCAACGGAATTAACGTCAAAGACCTCTGCCTGCTTAAATACAGCAACATTAAAGGCGACACCATTGAATACGACCGTGCAAAAACAGCTAATACAAAAAGAAACTCCCCTCCTATCTCTATCCCAATATTACCCGAAGCGCAGAAAATCATCAAAACATGGGGTAATAAGCCAGCTAAGCCCAGTGCCTATATCTTTCCAGTCCTTTCAAAAGGAATGAATGCTGAACAACAACAGAAAACCACCAAACAACTGATCAAACAAATCAACAAGTACATTAAACGCATTGCAAAACTGGTGGGCATTCAGGCCAATGTGACTACCTATGTAGCTCGTCACAGTTACGCCACTATTTTAATGCGATCGGGAACAAGTATTGCCTTCATTTCTCAAGCTCTGGGACATTCCAATATTGCCACTACCGAAAACTATTTGGCCAGCTTCGAAAAAGAACAACAAAAAGAAATTGCAAAAAACTTGACAAAGTTTTAGTTTTAAGAAAAACTAAAGCAATGACCTCAATCCCTGTACATCCCGACCTCCAAGACCTGATTAAACAACACGAAAGCGGTGAAATAATCCTCGATATATATCAGGTAAAAGAGCTACTGAATGATGAATTCACTAAGCTCGACACAAACTTTTCAAGCAGCTTCCCAAGCGAGGAACAACTACAGTGGATAAAAACACTCGAAGACCTACTCTTTGTTTTAAACTTTCATATATTACGCCCGGAGGATGTGATTAAGACCTTTTCATCACTTGAATCCTACAATGATTGTATCAAAAAATTCATCCACCTCAAGATCACTGAGTTTTCTGCTTTGAATGATTTAGAAAATGTTCTCATAGACAAAGTAATTCTCTCACAGGCAGGCCTCGAAAAATTAATCCTCAAATCAGAAAAAGTCGAGGATGAAACATTCTTCAAGTCATTGTTGAGAAAAGCATACGAAATACACAACAGAATACCCTATCAAATTAAAGGAATCGACTACGATGCACTTATCAATCATTTTCATCTTCAAATTAAAATGATAATTGTACCTCTATCAAATTGCCTTGAAGAATTTCAAGAGCTTGTCACCTCTCAATCGAAACTAAATCCTTACCAAACCACTCAATATCTTGTTTCATTGAAACAAACCATTGATTCTTCACCAGTTGATGGCTCTGTTAATACCCAAGAAATACTCTACAAATCCATAGCACAGAAGCTTGAAAACCTGCTATTCATACAGCACCATAATCTTGTAGAAAATCCCCCACAGGAAAGCATGCTAAATAACATTGGTTTCATTGATAATTGTTTTGCGAATTATCAGAAACAGATCTCTACTCAACTAGAAGATCAAAATAATCCCAACAGCAAAATCAATTTCATTTCAAGGGAAATGTCCACCTGCAAAGAATTGATTATAACAACCTTTGACCCAACAATAGAAACCAACACCTTACCATCAAGGGCTATTGAGTATCTCCAGACTTTCAAAACTGCAATTACAAATCAGCAAAATAGTTCAACTCTAAATATTGACAATAATTTTAAAAAAATCCAAACAAATATATCTGTCGAGCAATTGGCCCTCCTATTCCGCATCCTTAAAGACGAGAACATAATAGCCAAGAACACAGAGGTCAAAAATCTGACAAGAGCTATATCAAACTTATTTTCTACGAAGAAAGCTGAAATCATATCACCTAACACCCTCAAAAACCATTTCGACGCACCTACTCCCAGTGCAATCGAATTTTGGCTAGAAAAAAAGCAGCCAATACAAACGCACCTAACCAAATACAAAGAAAAAACATCCAAGTAAACAACTGATATACTGCACATTCAGCTAGGATTGCACAACCCCCTGCAACTGTTTTGGCATCTATCTATTAGCTAGTTTTGCTCATGTAGATTTACAAAACGGTAGGTGCACCTACCCATTTTTCAACCTCAAAAAAGATAAAAAATGGGGAATATTGAAACTCAGTTGCAGGAACTCAAAAACCTGATATTACAGCAAAACCTTCTCCAGAAGGAAGTATTAACGCTTTCCGAAGCAGCGAAATACCTCGGTATATCCAAACCCACATTGTATAAGCTGACAAGTGAACACCGGATCAGCTTCTACAAACCGATGGGCAAAGTCTATTTCAAAAGATCCGAATTGGAGGAATGGATTTTCTCAAACAAACAGTCCTCTAACGATGAACTAGATGCAAAGATAACCGATTTCATCACCTCTAAATCCTACAGAGCATGACACCACTACCAAAACAATTCATCGGGCGTGGTGAAGTCAAGGGGTTTGCATTCACCCAATTGAAGGCTACCGGTATGGCTTATTTGTACCAAGTAGAGTCAATGGGTAAGTTACACTACGAAGTATTCAAAAAACGCGAAAACACCCGTTTCGGGAGAGTCAGTTACCCTACATCCAAAGCCTTTGGTATATGGGCGTGGACCTATAGGGATATCAGGAACGCTAGGCAACGATTTGTATCACTACATAATACTTTAAAAGATGAGAAAGAACAATAGTATAATTAGAAAGTATCGGGAACGTACATGCAAAGGCAAAGCAATATTTATTTTAAAGATTATCATCTGCTTGGCTGTACTTTATCTTCTAACATTTCACTTCAACATTTTCACCGATAGCGGTCGGCAAGAAATAGCTCAGTTAATCTCAAAAATCAGTAAACTATGACAACAATTAATAATAGTCCTACAACATACACAGGCAAAGAACTACTCCAGTTAGCAACCGAAGACATACCGTGGTTACTGGAGCCAGTATTTCCAAAAACAGGCTTGGTTGCAATCGCAGGTAGCTCCGACACCGGGAAATCTACCCTAATGCGCCAACTATGTATTGCAATCTCTAATGGGGAGAGCGAGTTCTTGGGCTTCAAGCTAAATTCGAGCATTCGCAACACAATCTATGTTTCAACCGAAGATGGCAAGTTTGCAGTATCGTCACAGTTAAACAGGCAAAACAAAAAACTGAGATTAGACGAAGAAGTGTTCAAAAATATCAAATACATATTCAGTTTTGAAGACTTAACCACCGAGTTAGGGAAATTACTTGCCAAGTCGAAAAACTCGCTAATAGTTGTAGACGCGTTAGCCGATATATACGGAAAAGACATGAATCAATCGAATCAAGTTCGCGGCTTTCTCAACGAATATAGCCAACTTGCCGAAAAACACGACTGTCTTATTGCTTTCGTTCACCATACGGGCAAAAGTTCCGAATTTAAGATGCCTAATAAAAATAACCTTTTAGGGAGTCAAGGAATTGAAGCTAAAATGCGCACTGTAGCTATTCTCCTAAAAGACAAGAAAACTCCTAACCTAAGACACCTCTGCTTTGTCAAGGGAAACTACATGAAGGATTCTTTTAAGAATGAATCCTTTACCTTGCAATTCGATGAAAACATGCTTTTCTCCTTCTCCGGCGACAGAGATTTAATCGAAAATTTGGCACTCGAGGAAGGCAAAAAACACAATAACGAACAAATATTTAGCTTATCTGCCCAAGGCTTCACGCAATCGCAAATTGCAACAAAGCTAAACATCTCACAAAGCTCGGTGTCTCGCACGCTTAATAACAAACAGGCACCTCTCCCGTGAGGGTGGTGTCTGTTTATTCATGCATGCATTACCGTATATCTGAATAATGAATAATACTTACTTCTACAGGAAAAAAGTATTATATAAAGAAACTAAAGTGTAACTTACCGTTACACTTTTTCTTTTTATATACATTAAAATTCCTGTAAAGGAATAATTATAATATTCATTCAAAATATCATATACCTTGAATGAATGAATATTTTTGCATCCAGTGTATTTATCGATTATTTAAGGAATGATGGAAGATAGTTTAGCAAACCTGTAGAATCCCTATGCTACCAGAGATAAATCAGGTGTTCACTTTGCCCGGAATATCTAGTTGCCACTTTGACAAGGAAAAAAGCTGTAGGAAATGTACCGGAAGTGATTTCAAAAGTCAGCGATCCTGAGTTAAATGTCAATCATCGCAGCTTACTTTAAGCCAATCACAAAAGCCACTCAATTCCTCCCCAAATAACACGTGTAGCTCGCCCCAGACCGACGATCTTCCGACAGGTGATATAGATGCCCACTCAAGCATAATAACGCCTCTAAGGTCGCAATACAGTAAGTCTGGTATATGAAAAGGAAATTGATCGATTGAAAAGCGTACTTACATTCCCTTACAGGAACGCTACAATCAAATTAAACCAAGTACGGTTTTGTTTTCGATGACTTAACGAGCCGCCCTATATATGCCTGAGATTTAAATGCCCGGTGGACATTTAAAACGAAAGAGAGGAGCCGAGCTCGCGTACGCTAGGTGGTGTGAAAGCCTCTCCCTGCTAGCCTTGGCTAGTGGGGCGGGCTACTCGACTCTCTGCTGGCTTTCTTAATCCACAATCTTTAATTTGTAATGATTAAAAAAACGATTTATCCCTTTAAAATCTCAGCTTTGAAGCCTTTACTTTTAACTATAGCAACTACTTCTTTTTCGGTAATACCGTCCGATTTTACTGTAAGGATTTTGTCCACATGGTCCGTATCCACGTTCCAGTGGCAGATTCCCTCTACGTTATCTAAGTCAGACTGAACTTTTGATACACAACCTCCGCAATTAAGGTTTGTTTTGAACTGAAATTCTTTATTTTCCATTGTTTAAAAATTTAATTATTATTTGATATAATAACGCTCTGAATTGTCTACAATCTATAGCTTGATTTCTGATATCTGCTGTTTTACTTTTTCCATTTCAATCGCAAACTATTACTGACCACGCTTACACTACTTAATGCCATAGCTGCACCGGCAATCATTGGGTTAAGCAAGAAACCGTTAATCGGGTAAAGAATGCCTGCTGCAATCGGAATACCGATAAGGTTATAAATAAATGACCAAAATAGATTTTGCTTAATGGTGGCTACGGTATGTCTTGAAAGTCTAATTGCCTGTGGTATTTTGGAAAGATCTGATGAAATGATTGTCATTTTTGCAACGTCCATTGCAATGTCTGAACCTTTGCCCATTGCTATGCTTACATTGGCTGTTGCTAAAGCCGCACTGTCGTTAATACCATCGCCTACCATAGCGACTACTTTTCCTTGCTGTTGCAGTTCTTTAACAAAATCAGCTTTGTTTTGTGGCAACACTTCTGCTTTATAATGCTTAATTCCTGTCTGCTCTGCAATGGCTTTGGCAGTTACTTCGTTATCGCCTGTAAGCATATACAAATCAATTCCCATTTCCTGCATTTCTTTGATTGCATCTACTGATGTTTCTTTTATTTTGTCGGAAATAGCAACTACGGAAAGGGCTTGTTTACTGTCCGAAAACCAAATAACGGTTTTGGATAATTTACTCCATTCATCAGCTTGCTCTTGTAATGGCTCAGGAATACTGATATTGTTTTCTGCCAATAGTGTCTTGTTACCCACAAAATAGGTTTCATTATTGTAGTCGGCTTTTGCTCCTTTACCTGTAATACTGTCGAAATTAGACAAAGATTTGGTTGCAACTCCGTCCAAGTGTTTTACAACTGCTTCTGCCAACGGGTGCTCGGACTGATTTTCTATACTTAATAGAATGGCTTTGGTTACATCATCATTATGGTGCCATTGAATACCTGTTACCTGTGGTCTGCCCTCTGTAATCGTTCCTGTTTTGTCAAATATGATGGCATTGACTTTTTTAGTCAACTCTAAACTTTCTGCGTCTTTAATCAAAATACCTTGTTCTGCACCTTTACCTACGCCCACCATAATTGCCGTAGGTGTAGCCAAACCCAAAGCACAAGGACAGGCAATAATCAATACGGTAATGGCAGCCAATAATCCCTGTACTACGCCAGTGTCGCCACCCAAAATGAACCATAAAATAAATGTGAGAATAGCAATAACTATCACTATGGGAACAAAAATACCTGCAATCTTATCTACCAACTTTTGTACAGGTGCTTTGCTTCCCTGTGCGTCCTGTACCATTTTGATGATTTGGGCAAGCATTGTTTCCTTACCAACTTTTACCGCTTTGAATTGGAAACTTCCTTTTTGGTTAATCGTCCCTGCAAAAACCTTTTCGTTTTCCTTTTTCAAAACAGGTACAGGCTCTCCACTTAACATACTTTCGTCTACGTAGGAACTGCCCAAAGTAACCAAACCATCCACCGCAATCTTTTCGCCCGGCTTTACAAGGATAATATCGCCCGCTATTACGTCTTCAATTGCCGTTTGTTTCTCCGTTCCGTCATTTTGTATTACGATAATGGTTTTAGGTTGTAAGCCCATTAGTTTTTTTATAGCAGAAGATGTATTGCCTTTTGCTTTCTCCTCCAATAATTTACCTAACAGAATGAATGCGATAATGACTGATGCTGCTTCAAAGTAAACGTGAGCGTGTAAACCTCTCTGATGCCAAAACTCGGCAAAAAGCATATTGAATACACTAAACATGTAGGCAATTCCCGTACTCAATGCTACAAGCGTATCCATATTGGCAGAACCGTGTTTGGCCTGTTTCCACGCATTTACAAAGAAATCCCTGCCCAACCATAATACAACAGGGGTAGAGAATGCCCACATAATCGGGTTGGCATAAGGCATATTCATAAAAAACATTCCTATAACTACAACAGGCAAAGACAGAACAACTGCCAAGATGGTTCTGGCTTTTAGTTGATTAAATTTCTTTTCGTGGATAGCTTCTAAAGTATCCTGCTGTTTGGTTTCATCTTCAATCAATAAGTCATAACCAATACCTTGTACTGCTTTTTGTAGTTTGGGAGCATCGATCATATTGGGCAAGTACTCAACACTAAGATTTCCCGTTGCGAAGTTGACGGAAGCATTAACTACGCCCTCCTGATGTTGCACAATGCTTTCGGCACTGCTTGCACACGATGCGCAAGTCATTCCTAATACAGGGAAAGTCTGGGTAATTCTATTTTTATCTCTTGTTGCCATATCTCGTTGTTTTTTGATTACAATACAAAATTGGCAATAATATGAGAGGCTGTTATTGTGGAATTTTGGAAATGGTTTGTAAGATTTACTTATACCTCGTCCAAAGGTTTTCTTCTCTCTTTACGTATCTTTTTAAAATGGCTGGGGGAAAGTCCTGTTACTTTTTTGAATTGGTTGCTTAAATAGCCTACACTCGAATAGTTCAGACGAAATGCAATTTCGCTCAAAGACAGCTCATCATATACCAACAATTCTTTTACCTTTTCTATTTTTTGAGCAATAAAGTATTTTTCAATAGTAGTACCCTCTACCTCTGAAAACAGGTTGGACAAATAATTATAATCGTGATGCAGTTTGCTGCTTAATACATCTGAAAGGTTGGTTCTTATTTCATTGTCCTGATAATGCACAAGGTCTATAATTATATTCTTCATTTTTTCAATGATACGGCTTTTTTTGTCGTCAATAAGTTCAAAACCCAACGGCATCAGTACTTCATGTAATTTATTCTTTTCTTTATCCGTGAGCCCATTATTTAACACAACCTCCCCTAGTTTTATGTTCTTTACATTCAAACCTAATTTATCCAATTCGTTTTGCACTACCATAATACAGCGATTGCAAACCATATTTTTAATAAAGAGTGTTGTCATATTTTTCTCCTAATATTTCATTTTTGGCACAGTCGTCTATTTAGCTTGCAGAGAACGGCTCGGCTATGCGTAGTGCAGGATCTCAAGGAACTTCACAGTCCGTTTACCGAAAAGCTTATTTTACGTTTTTACTTTCAAAAAGTAGCACCAAACCCCGCATTACGGATAGCCATCGTTGTGCGGTCGGCTTTTTTATTTTTTGAATTTCATCCTTTAACAGCAACTAGTCCCTTGTTGTACTGGCGGACATTTTACTGTCCCGTAACTACAATAAACGCAACAGTCACCTTGTTTTGGCTTTAATACTTTCTTGCAGTTTTCACACTCGTAAAAGTATTGGCAAGCGTCTGTCGGCATAGTTTCTTCCTTTTGATGTCCGCAGTGTGTGCAAGTAATTATTGATTGGAATTCTATATTCATTTTATTTTTTGTCTGTTACTGAGTAGCCTGTCTTTTCAATGGCTTTTTCAATTTCTTCAATGGCTGCTTGGGCTTGGGCAATTTCAATGATTGCGTCTCCGATTTCGTAAGATACAGTCCTCTCGTTTATTCCTGTCAGTTTATTTACTTCCTGTTTTACCTGTTCTTCACAACCAGAACAAGTCATTCCGCCTATTTTGAACTCTGCTGTCTGAATTTTGGACTGGTCGGTGACGACTGTTTTATTTTCTGACTTTGAAAAGAAATCGTGAGCATAAGTTGGAATTACAAGCATTAGTCCTGAAAAAACTGTCGCGATAGCCAAAAAGTTCTTTGTCTGAGTGAAAGGTTTTTTTTCAGTCGTATCGCAGTCGCAGTCCATTTGTTTTTTCGGTTTCAGCTTTTGATACCAAGCAAATCCAAGCACCAAAACTGTCAGCCCGATTAAATACGGTCGCAAAGGGTCAAGCCAAGAAAAAGTCGAAGCAAGTCCTCTTGTCCCAGAAAGCATAGCCAAAACAGGTGTAATACAACACAGGGAAGCCGAAATGGCTGTCAAAAGCCCAAGTCCTGCTAGTTTGTTTTCTGATTTCATTTTATTTCTTCTAATGCTCTTTAGTTGTCTTTTTTCAGCTGCCTCACAAAGGTGAGTATAAGAATAGTAGCCGACTGCGTGGCACTTTCCTGTCAAATTACACGAAAGCTCTGGAAAAATGTTTAAAATACAAATTTTTAGTATTAAATCGTAGTGTGATGCATGAAATTATTCCATAGGGTTTACCCTGTGGAATCTACGTTTTCATTCCATAGGGTTTACCTTGTGGAATCTGAGTTTTCATTCCATAGGGTTTACCCTGTGGAATCTGAGTTTTCATTCCATAGGGAGTAAGTCCCTTACGGGCGGGGGTAACGCCTCGAACCGTTAGCAAGTTTCCCGAACACAAAAACGGGAAGTAACTTCTTCGTTTAAGCCATAAAAACAAGGAGAAAAAACCGCCAAAAATAAAAAGCCCGACCATCGTGGTCAGGCAAAATAGCTTATATCCGATTGGAAAACCCATAAGACTTGTTTCGGCTATCAATCCCGGTTTACGTCAACACCGCGTTCAGCCACTGTGCTGCGCACTGGCCGAACACTTAATTGTTAGCTTTCGTGTTTCTTTTTCTTTAATTTCTAACATCCATTTTGGAAAGTCAGTATTTTTAATTTCAAATTCTGTTTCTAAAGTTTCATTAATTTTTATCAATATAGCATTAAGCCTTGACATTGTTTCAACAAACTTATATTTCGAATATTCACCATGTATCCTATAATAAAAAATGAATTCACGAAGTAGTTCAATGAATGATTCCCATAAATCTTTGTGTTGAGAATTTCGTTCAATGTGCATTTCATTCTCTATTATATATTTGATAATTTTATGTTTTGAGTTTAAATATCTTTCAATTCCAATATTTGGGTAGACAATAATAGTTTCATGCGAAGAACATGGATAGCATTCTTTTCTAAGTACTTTATTTTTCTGATTTAATTTGATATTTGTCGTATCAATAAAAAAGTAATCATTATCATCTGTAGTTAATAATTCAACTTTCAACTTGAGAAGTTCTGCCAATTTTAAAATACTTTTTGAAATATCTTCATCAAAAGCTAATATTATAGGGATGTTTAACTGTTCATATAGTAATTTGGTTTTTTCTTGATTGTGCTCCGGATTTTCATGCCTGTCAATAGCTTTATAGTTATTTAGAATTAGAAATTTTCTAAATTAAGGATTTCAGAAAAGCTAGAAATATCTTCACCACTAGAGCTATATGTTTTTAAGAACCAATTATTTTTTAATAGTTCAATAGTCTTTTCATCTATATTATAAAGGCTTAAATAATTTGAAATAAACATATTCGATTTCAAATACTTTACCTCTTTTGGAAGATTTTTCCAGCTACTAAATACTTTATCAATTAGGTTGTTTTCAAAATTTGCAACAATTGCTTTGAGGGTTTCTGAATTATTAAATCTATTTCTAGAAATATTCAGGTTTAGTTTTGACTTGGTATTTATTTCTCCAATTGTATTTCGAAGTATAGAGTTGCCAATTGAAGTAACGTAAATTCCCTTTTGATATAATTTATAACTAGTGTGATAAGAATTACCTAAAATATCATAGAGACTTATAGGGTCAATTATTTGCTCTTTTTTAATTACAAATAAATTAATTTGTCCTTCATAATATTCTGTATTCAAGTAAGATTCAATAATATCTAATTCAGATATTTTGTCTTGTGATAATATTTTTACATTTTCAGATATTAGCTTTGTTTTGTCAATTGCAAAACCTTTATTTGAAATTTCATAAACGCCATCCGAATCATCTTTTAGTATTAGGTTTAAATCTATGAACCTAAAATAGTGTTCGATTTTTTCAACTAAATAACTGAAGTCTAATTTTTGATTTAAGTAGATTGTTATTTTTGTGCCTGTAGTATCTTTTGATGCATTATCAAAAAAGTAAAATGAGCTTTCTGCATTCCTTGTGACTCTATATTTTATTGCTTCACTATTTTCTGATTTTGTTTCAACATCAAAGCTGTCGCATAAAAGAAAATATGAGAAAACACCAACACCAAATTGACTGATAGATTCATAATTCTTAGATATATTCTCTTGTAAATAAAAACTACTGTTTAGTTTGGCAAAATAAGTTTCAATTATGAAGAAATCCATTCCCATACCGTTATCTTCAATAATAAGCTTGGAATCAACTAGCTTTATAGAAATTGATGGATTGTAGTTTTTTGAAATACTCGTTTTATACAGGCATGTATCTATTGAATTCTGAATTACTTCTCTAATTGCAACAAAATTATCATCATATAAATTTTTACCGATAAAAGCATTAAAAGTATTTTGAAAATCAAAACTAAACCCTATTTCCTTTGGAAGGAATCCAATAGTTTCAATTTCTTGCACTATTTGAGTGTACCTAATATTTAAATGGTTTTTATTTTTGGGAAATAAGTGAATTAACTTATGAAATTCATTTAATACATTTTGAATCTTTATTTTTTGTTCAAGTAGACCGTAGTATACGTTACGTAAAGAACATTCAGCAGTTATAATTATTTTATTATCATTATAGCTAATGAAGTAATTTGATTTATGTTTCTCCCATTCTTCAATACTTGTTTTCTCAGTTGGGTAGTAGTTGTTAAACAATAACTCAGGGGTTCTATCATTTGTAATATCAAGTTCATCTGCTAATCTCAACAAACCAGCGAGAAAAGGAAGGCAAACAAATTCTTTTCCTCCTTTAACAATGTATTCGTGCTTGTAAACTTCTGTATCAAAAAGATTAACTTTTCTATGTCCCATGCAAACTAAACCAATAGCAGTAGCGTATTTTTTGTTTGGAATCTTTAAGATTTTCCAATTTTCAAGAATATACTTAAAACTTAATTCATGATGAACTTTTCGTATTTCCTCTGCTAAATCATCATTCTGCAGTTTAAGCTCTTCTTGCATTTGAATAGAAGGACTCATCCCAATATCATGCAAGTAGGCAGACATAATTAAAATATAAAGTTCATCTTCATTTAAATGCTTAATGGAATCATCAAGTATTTCTATAGCATAATTCAATACAATTTTTGAATGATTTATTGAATGGTCAGTATAATCAGGAAAATGAGAAATATATTTTTGTAAAACCGGTGTGATTTGTTTTTCACACTCTGTAATACTTGCTGCTAAGTCTGGATTCTTTATAAAGTTCTCAATTATCATCATTGTAGTTTTTTTTCTAACATGAAAGCTAACACTTGTATATCCACAGTCTTGTGGATATATTCGCTTTAGATGGATGTGTTTTTGTTGGTTGAAATGCTGCTTAGGGGTGGTTGATGCGTGTAGGATGATACTGTCATTGGTTTTTTTAGGTTTACAAATTGTTTGATTAGCTTGTTTAAAAATAGGAATTTTTTGTTTCAAAAGTCAAGTTTATCCAAAGGATTTTGGATTTGGTCAAACCCTTTATGGTACTTTGGGTCAAGCAACATCCATTTTGCATCCAGCAGAAAGATTCATTTTAGTGTGATATAAATTTATGGATTCTTCTGCAAATAACAAATATAATTTCCGTTAAATAAGCCCCCTTAGCCTCCCGTAAATCAACGATCTCCCTCTAGGCGACCATCTCATCCACTAGAATAAAACAAGCGCTCTATCACTCCACCTGACAACACGTTGCAGTCAGCCTTCCCTACGAATTTTCTTACACCCTAACTTTCCCAAAGCCCCTGTTTTAAGCCCCCATTAACCGAAATAGGAATGTTTAACACTTGGTCAGGCAAATACAACCTGTCAATAAAGAAAATGCTTAATTTCTCAAATGGGGAGGCTCAAAAGCCAGTGTAAATCATACCCGACATGAACAAACTAATGTTCCTGATTATTCCTGAACATTTTTACCTTTGATCTGAAAAACTATTTTCCATGCACACCTATCGAATCAAGTATAAGGAGAAGATTCCAAACATTTCAAATCGTCGAAGGGTCGCTCTACAGCTAAAACCACTTTACTGGAACAATAGGCAAACCCCAAACGACTGGTATTGGTTCGAAAACAAGATAGAACTTAAAGAAGTTCCCGAACCCCATGACTATTGTGTTGATGTGATCTGCTCAGATAAACTGCTGGAAGGAGGAGCTTGGTTTGCTCCAATCATCATGAAGCTAAGACCCAATAAGGATATCGATGCCATCCTATATTTACAGGGAAACATTGAGGATAATTGGGTTACAATTTACAGCAAGTTTCCATAGAACACCCTTCCCAAACTGATAACCGTTAACCGACAATTTATCCTGTGAAATTCACGGAGTGAGTATTTCATAGGACTGATAACTGACAACTTCCTTGCGCTTCCCAGCCCTTCTGTTGTTTGTTTTCGTCACACTTTTTGTAAGGCCAACCCACCAACAGCACTTGGTCTTTTCGTCCCTCAAAGCCCAAAAGCTATTCCCTGCACACAAAACAAAAAGACGGTCTCTTTACCCCATGGAATTATTTCAAACAAATACCGGAGGTATTCCATCGGGGCCAATGCGCCCAAGTGCCCTTGCGCCAAAAACAAACAACCCAAAGCAATAGTTACATAATGGCTTCTTATAGGAACAGCCGCACAAACCCCTGCCAGACCAAAGCCGTCCCATAAGTCAATTATGTAAAAATTGCCTCACCCCGCACACCCAACCAGCTTGCTTATCCGCTATCCGTCACGTCCTGAAGACCTCATTGACCCCACCTCCCTTTTACCCTCTGAAATTCCTCCAAATTCTGTAACTTACCAATATGTATTATACCTATATTTTACAAAGCGAATTAGATGGCCAGTTCTATGCTGGCTATACCCAAAATTTGGAGGAAAGATTTGAAGCCCACTGCAAGGGGCAAGTCGAATCCACCAAAAATCGCCGACCACTGAAATTGATCTATTTTGAAGCCTGTCTAAGTCAGGCAGACGCACTGAAGCGAGAGAAGTATTTCAAAACCCATTATGGGAAAATGTTTATCCGGAGTAGGCTCAAATCTTATTTCACAGGGTGAAGCGGTGCAGGGCATCATTGTTTATCGGCCTATGCCTGCGGTAGCTTCGCTTCCCTCCACTTCGGGCTACTGCGGCACCACACTAACGTATAACTCACCTTCGTGCCACTACCTTGCTCTCAGCTCAGCCACCTCAGCATCCCACACAAGATTGAAGCCTCCACTGCGTTCCGGCTCCAACCTTGCCTTCCCAAACCCAAGCAGCGGTTTGCCCTGCCTATTGTCCACCCCGTCTAAGAACCCCCGACGTCTTTCACCTTGGCTTAATGGCCCGCTTAGGAAAGCTATGCCTCGGGTCTGAAATCACCCAAAAGACTTCGACATAAACCCACATCCCCACGCTAAACCCATTTATTTCGATTCCTTTTGTCCATTTCATCCCCTCAAAATTCTGGTGCCTAAGCGTTCAATTAAGCCGACTCAGGCAATACAAGACCAAACACTTTCATCCTCAGTTTGTAGCAAAGCAGGGCAGGAATCAAAGTTATTTTTTATGATTAATTTTGTATTAGTGGATTTGAGAAAAGTATTAAGCCGTACCATCTCATTACCAAGTCCATGAAAACAATTTGTAAACCAATTTAAACAGTATTCTTATGGCAGTAATTAATCAAGGTATCTTAGGTGGCTTCTCCGGTAAGGTCGGAACAGTCATTGGTGGCAGTTGGAAAGGTATCGACTACATGCGTAGCAAGCCTGTAAGTGTGGCAAATCCCAGAACTCCTGCTCAGGTAGATCAGCGAACCAAGTTCGTAACGGTATTAAACTTTTTACAACCGCTCACTTCGTTTCTTCGAACCGGGTTTAAAGACTATGCCGTTAAAATGAGCGCATTTAATGCAGCAATGTCCTACACCATTCAAAATGCCGTTAGTGGTACTTATCCAGAGTATGGAATTGCTTACGCGGACGCATTAGTCTCCAGAGGCAGTTTAACAGGAGCACTCAATCCGTCTATTCAGGCAACTATCCCCGGGCAAATCGATTTCTCTTGGGTAGATAATTCCGGCACAGGAACAGCACTGGCAACAGACAAGGCAATGTTGGTTATTTACAACAGTGCTAAAAACCAAGCCGTAACTATTAATGGTGGTAATACTCGCACTAGCGGAAGTCAGGTAGTCACGGTGCCTGCTACTTTTTCCGGTGATGAATTGAGCTGCTACATCGCATTTCA
>NZ_JBQYLH010000001.1:598102-614323 GCF_052677165.1 Sunxiuqinia sp. sy24 | reverse complement strand
GTTTGTCTTTAAAATCAAACCAACAAATGTATAGACCCGCAAAAAGATTTAAAACACGGGGTTCAGCGAATGCTTACGCTTATCGGTTGGTAAAACAGAAATCTCAAATTTCCCATTAACATCTGTGATTACTCCGCGAGTTTCACCCAACACAACCACAGTTACACCCGGCAATGGAGCTCCGGTTTCATCCAAAACCTTTCCTATTACTTTCTTTTCCTGAGTTTCTTCATTGACCGATTGCACTGGCTCTGGATTTTCTCTTTTTCTAAGAACCACGGTCTGATTTATGACCTCATAACTATAGCCGGCCAATATAATATACTCTTCTAGAAATTCCTCAATCCTAATATCGGTTACATTAACATCAATTTTTTCTTCATTCACAAATAAATCCGATCTGTAAATAAATGAGAAATCACTTTGCTTCTCAAAAAGCTTAAACACATCTTCGATTCTTGTGTTTCTTATCTTCAACGAAAGTTTCGTATTTTGAGAATAGATACTTGCATTCGACTGAATTACAAACACAAAAAGGAATAAGAATAGAAATTTCATACGCAATAATATGAACTTGCATTGCCTGTAGGGCAAAACATTCCAGTTTTTTTTCATAGTTTTGATTTGAGTTTTTAAACAGTTAATTAAAACTTGCTTTTAAACAAGCCAAGCGGTAGGTATTAGCGGTACCTATCGCTTTTTTAATAAATAATTACATTTTTCTCATCTACTTTAAATTTCACTTCATTAGTTCTTTCAATTATGGTTAATATATCTTCAAATTTATCTGTACGCTTAAGTTTGCCACTAAACTTAAGATTTCTAGCTTCGTTTGTTTTAAATAAATATGTAAAATCATACCACCTCGACAAAACGGAAATCATTGTTTCAAGCGTTTCCTCCTCAAATATATAATTCCCATCTTTCCAAGCTGTCACTTTCCTCAAACTCACTTCTTCAATCGAATAGTCATGACCAAACCTATTCACAACACACTGATATCCCGGCTCCAGAACTACATTCTCATCTGATTCATTAATTCTTATTCTTACCGAGCCATTAACCAGAGTAGTTTTCGATTCGCTTTCATCTGGATAAGAACTAATATTAAATGAAGTTCCCAGAACCTCTATGATCTGACCATTAATTTTAACTCTAAATGGTTTTTCAGAGTTATGCTTTACCTCAAAATAGGCTTCACCAATTAACTCAACCACACGCTCATGTTCGCCAAACTGCAAAGGATAGGTCAAAATTGTTTCTGAATTCAACCAAACCTTGGTCCCATCCGAGAGTGAGAGAGAAAACTCACCTCCTCTCGGAATATTTAAAGTATTATACTCTATTTTCAGAGATTTCGCCTGATGAGAATTTGTAGATTTTTCTTTTTCATAGCTTAATTCCGATCCTGAATTGGAAATAATGGTCCCATTCTCCTTTAACTCGACACTATAAGACTCACCAAGACTGTGTTTTGAACCATCTGACAAAATCAAAGTTGCTTTAGTCCTTCCGGGGTCAATCCGAACATTCTTTTCGGCTACAGTCTCAAATTGAATAACTTCCGAAAGAAGAAACCCAGCAGCAACAATTCCAATAAAAAAGGCTGCAACCCGACCAATACGAAGTATTTTAGGAACCACAAATATTCTATAGGTAACCTTTTTCTTGGCTTTTTCGACATTAATCTCATCATCATTATATGTCGCCCCTGATTTAAAAAAATAAAAAAGTTTGTGATAGTAATCTTTATTACCTGAACTTTCATTTATCCAAGCATCTAATTGCTCATCTTCCTTAGCAGATATAATTTGATGCACTTTATTCCAGACAATGCCAATATCAAAAAGGTCTTTCATCCTAGTAATGTCAATTTAATATTGTTAGGACACGACCAATTATAAAAGGTTGACAAGAATTTACAAAATCATAAGAAAAATTTAATACTTGTTGATTTAAGGAGCTTCTCCTTTAGGATCGTTCTTGCTCGGAATAATTGGGTTTTTACGGCACCATCAGTAATATTTAAATCCGTTGCAATTTCTTTTATCTTTTTCCCCGCATAATATTTTTCACGGAAAATTTCAGCCATCTGAGGTGGAAGGATGTTAACAGCCTCCAATATTAAATCAAAAATATCAGAATCAACGCAATCAGAGCCAGCCTCGGAATTTATCAAAGATTCGATGTACAGAATCTCATGTTTATCCTTCACTCTTAAGTCACGTATCTCATTCAAACACAAATTCTTAATAGATTTAAAGAAATACGCCTTGAGAGATATTTTGATGTCAATATTCTCTGAACTAGTCCAAAACATCACAAAAAAAGATTGAACAAGATCTTCACTTGCATGAAGATTTTGAAGATACCCTTCAGAGAACTTAACCAAAACAGGATAATACTGCACAAACAGAAGCTCAAACACATCCCGGTTCCCTTTTCTTATTTCGTTTAACAATATCCTGTCTTCAATATCCATATGCTCACTATGCAAAGTTTCAGGTGAGATTATACATTCAGGTAATTATCTACATTCGTGACCATTACTCAAAGCATAATCATCCACCAAAATTCAATAAAAATCCAAAGAAAAACAAAAAAAGTTCACTCAAACCCAGCATAGAGACACATTGTACTTCTATTGAATTCCAGACACAATTTATCAGTAAACTAAATTGAACTTCTTGAACACAGCATAAAATGAAATAATATGACATTGCATGTTCCGTAAACACACATGTCTTAAAGTAAAGAGGAAATTTTTCAGTTATTTTTCAGCGTTCCTTTGGTAGGAAAAAAAAAGACTCTATATTTGCAACGCCTTTCTGAAAAGGGGGTGAGTTCAGAAAACATTCGGGCGATTAGCTCAGTTGGTTCAGAGCATCTGGTTTACACCCAGAGGGTCGGGGGTTCGAATCCCTCATCGCCCACAAAAGAGAAATATCGAATCGATATTTCTCTTTTTTTATGCCCAATTCCGGGGAGCCATTCGCCATCATTTGAAACTTCACGGCTCACCCGCAAAATCCGGTGGATTTCCATTTTTCAAGCAAAAATTTTAGCTTCTCTAAGAAGTGCCCTGAATACTTTTACCCGATAATAGCACAACACTACCGTTCATCAAGCTCGATCCTGCTCCTTTAAAAGTTCAGTAATTTTGTCTCTGAATGTTTTAAGCCAATGGTGTTCGCTCTTGTTTTTAAAGCAAGTGATCAATACTTACTGCTGCTTGCCCCACAACAACGAGACAATTACAATAGCCTTATCCAGAGAAAACCATGTGACTTTTAGATATAAATACGTCGCAACACTCACCTCCATCGACCTGAATACCAGCCCCAAAACCACACACAACCGCTCCATATAAAACCAGTGATGAAAAAATATTTTGCATTTTAATTTAAAAAGAATACTTTTGCAACGCCTTTAAAACAAAAAGGCACTACACATGATGACTCAGTAGCTCAGCTGGTAGAGCACATCCCTTTTAAGGATGGGGTCCTGGGTTCGAACCCCAGCTGAGTCACCAAGTAAAAACAAAAAGCCTTGTAAGTAATAACTTGCAAGGCTTTTGTTTTATAGAGGCATCAACGGCTGTTATTTCCAAAACTGCTCTATCTCCTCCAGACTTTTTCCTTTGGTTTCCGGAATCACTTTATAGAAGAAGATCGTCCCTGCCAGGCAGAATGCGGCGAAGGTAAAAAAACCGGCTCCCATGCCTACTGCAGCCACATACCAAGGAAAAAGAAAAGCCGCAGCAAAATTGGTTCCCCAGTTGGCAAAGGTGGCAATCGACATGGCACGACCACGAATATGGGTTGGATAGATCTCGCCAATAATCACCCAAATCACCGCATTGATCGATAGTGCTAAACTTCCGATGTAGATACACAACAACACCACAGTCCAGATTCCTGAGAAAATATCCGTGACAAATAGCGTCCCAATAGCACACAAAGATAAAAAGACGGCTGACATCCCGCCAATCAATAAGGGGCGACGTCCCCAACTATCAATTTTCGTCAAGGCTATTACCGTAAAAATCAAATTAATAATTCCAATTAGCACCTGAAACTGTACTGCATTATTGAGTGCAAAGCCAGCTCCTTCCAAAATGGTAGGCCCGTAATAAATTACAATATTCACACCGGTAAACTGCCCAAAAACCGAAAGGCCAATTCCTACGGCCAATGCACGTCGCATTCCGGGCTTCAGCAATTCGCCTAAACCAATCTTTTTTTCGTCTTTCGCCTTTTTGGGGTGTAACAACGATTCATCCAGCTCTCCGTTAATTTTACGAAGCAAAGCCGTCCCCTTTTCCACTAAACCTTTATCAATTAACCAGCGTGGGCTTTCCGGCACAAGAAACAGCAAGGCAATAAACAAGCCACAGGGAATCATTTCGGCAGCAAACATGCCACGCCATATTTCGGTATTGAATACTTTTTGCAGAATTCCTTCGGTAAAGATATTGCCGGGCGAACCAGCATACTGTAGCAAGGCCCAGTTTGAGAAATAAGCCAGCAGAATACCAATGACGATGGAAAGCTGGTAAAGAGCCACCAGCCGCCCACGAATTTTCGCCGGCGCAAATTCGGAGATATACATGGGCGACAGCACCGAAGCCATGCCAACACCCAAACCACCAACAAGTCGTGCAGCAATAAGCAGCGTAAAGCTTGGTGGGATGGCTGAAAACAGAGCCGAGACAAAAAACAGCATGGCCGCCATTATCAGAATGGGCTTACGCCCATAGCGGTCGCTTAACGAGCCGGCAACAAAAGCACCGACAATAGCCCCTATCAGTGCCGAACTACCAAACCAACCCACCAATAGTTTCGACAATCCAAACTGGTTTTCCACCATGCCAAAGGTGCCTGAGATGACCGCTGTATCGAAGCCAAAAAGCACACCCCCCAGCGAAGCCACAAAGCAGGTTAACCACAACAAGGTTCGTTTTCCTTCATGGGCTTCTGCCGGTTTCTTTTTTCCTATTTCCGTATTCATTCGTTTTTGTTTGTCGTGTTAGTAAAATTTAGTTTTCTCAAAGAAATTCTTGCGCTTAATTAGTCGGGATAAATCTGCATCCCAACGCCACACCCTACATTTGTTCCCGTATCAATCGCTTCAGCACAGCCGGATAGGTATCGCCATCGGTTGTGCCCTCCCCATCCATAAACACCCCAAAGGTGATGGAATCGCCAAAGCAGATGATCTTCCAATCAGCCAGATCAGGAAATGACTCCTTCAGTTGCTCATAAATCAGCAGCGCCAACAGACGATTACCTTTTGCTGTTAAGTGGCCCCCATCCCTGCGGCCACTATTCATCTGGTTCATAATCACATGATCTTGGTTATGGCAAGGAACACCCATTTTATGAAGATGTGCAAACAAGTCGATAAAAAGCAGCCCTTTATCTTGACACAAGGACTGCAAGGTATCCCGGCCCAAAGCCAGCAACTGCATGGGCGGCTTAGGATAGCGCGAAGCATCATGCCGCTCAAACAGATACTGGGTATCCACGGTGGTTGAACTGACTAGTGCCAGCTTGATGTCATGCTGCAACAAACGATCAGTCAGCTGATCCATATTATCGTAATATTCAGCTACTGAAATCATCTTCCGGGTATTCAACAAGTCGTTGGCTCCCACCTGAATGATAACCAAGTCAGGCTTATGACTAATCACATCAGTAACGACTCGGTTCAACAAGTCGGCCGAGCTATTACCCGGAACACCCCGATTCAGAACATTCGCCGAATTTTGAGCCTGAGCGGCAGATAGCGTCAGTACCAGCATGCAAGCACTCAAAAACAAACGAATCACCAGTCGACTTTCTGCTTTCATCCTTACTTTTTGCCTTTTAAAGCGCCAGCACGCACTAATCCATCGTACAACTGAACCGAATCCGGATGACCGGCAAAAACGTCTGATCCTGGCTTATTAATCATACCCGTATATTGGTAAATCAATATTTTCTCAACATAGGGAGAAACGGCTTCCAACTGCTGGACAACCCGCTCGGCCGGGGCTGGCAGCAATGCACTATTATACACTTTCCCTTCAAAACGGAACACTTCCACATCAGCCCAGAGGCGCGACTTAGCTGCTTTCTTATGCATCTTATATAAATTCTCAAAGATGCCAGCGCTTTCTTCCACCTTTGTTTTCTCCACCCCGATTTCATCCTGATAAGCAATAAAATCGACATCCAACTGCTCCAGCTGCCTTTCATAGTGCTCCCCATATTCTACATTGCGCGTACCATAAGGAGCAATCAATGTTTTCGCCTTAGGCATCAGCTTAGCAGCCTCGGCCGAAGAGGTATTGACATAGTTGATGAAAACATCATCGTAATGTCCGTGAATCCCTGTTTCGTTGGGATAGTACCATCCGTAGAAACTTTTGTGGTGACCATATTTCTCAGCCAATTCATTCATGGCTTTCAGGCGAAGTTTATTCACCGTGCGATCCTGCATCAACATGGCCGGCTTGGTCCATTCGCCAAAGAATCCGTTGCTGACAAAAAAGCGAATACCATATTTATCCGCTGCCGCCAGAACCGCTTCCAATGGATCATCACATCCCATTTCATGCTGCGGAAGCAACGAAGTGGGGTAAAAACTTTTTCCATAAATGGCCACATCCAGCAACACCAGGTAGCGCATACCAGCATCGGCCAGCTCTTTCACTTTAGCATCCCACTGTTCGGCCGTAAATTTCTCCAAGGTCGGATTCCAGTATTTCCCTTCGGCAGCACTGTGGTGCTGAAACTCGAACCAGGAGCCTTCGATTGGTTTGATGTTTGATTTTTTTCGAACTGCAGCTTGTAGCTCATTCATAAAAAAAGGGCCCGCCATGGCAGCTGCACCCATCGATAATAAAAAGTTCTTTCTATTCATGGTTTAAAAATCGTTTGTTTTTTCGCTCAACAATATGCTTTGCCAGTCGATCCATCAGTTCCTTATCCTTTGGATTGGTCGATTGATGAAACCGATAAATACCGTTTCCTCCTTCGTAATAGGCAATTGATGCTTGCTCGAACACCTTGTTTTTTTCAAACGCGTCGATATATGCTTCCAGTCGCGAACAAAAGCCGGATTCGTGATTGGCCAATGCCCGGCCATCGAACTCCATCTCGACACCCATGTTCCTTTCGCGGGCAAAAGCGCAGGTTTCATCCAGCCGATCATCGCTGATTTCTTTATGAAAAAAATGATTGGGCTGAATCCAGGCAAAATCAAACTTGTACTTTTTCCAATCTTCCCGCCCGGGAGCCGTCCAATAAGGAATCCAGTAAAAACGGAGACCCAACGAGCGGATGTAGTCGCCCAGAGGGATTAATATATCGGCACAACCACGCACATCTTCGTCCACCCAATAAAAGCCTTCCAACTGCAGATGCTCGTAATTTTCTTTTTTATACCGCTCCATGAACCGGTCGATATACCATTTACCGGCTTCCAGTCGATCTTCAGGCTTCGTAAAGTCCAATTTCTGACCGTCTATTTCGCCCCAATCATCCTGATTTAAAATTGGCGAAGGAATGCCTGAAATCACTTGATGCTTAAAGCCCGGCTGCCCCAACTCCTGAATCTGATCGTCGATACACTGATCTAATGCAGAGAATGCTTTGTCCTTTTCAAACCGACGATCGAGCAGCCATTCCCATTCCGGGCGACGAGCATTCAGCTTTTCGTAGCCCGGAGCATAATTGCGCCCCTTGCCGTCTTTAAACTCCAAAAACAGAAACCCATCAAACAACCAGTTTCTATTTCCCTCTTGATCTTCGTGAACCACATAAGGCAAAAAATGATCTTTGTTCCATTCCATCGGACGATGCTCTCCGCCCTGGTAAATCAAAACACAATCAGCCATATCTGTTTTCCCATAAGATTCTCGATCACAGGATGTAGCAAACATGAACAAAGGCAATAGAAGCGCAGAGAAAAAGACAAACAGTTTCATCACAAAAGTTTTATTGGTTTGAGGAAGCTAAGTAAATTAAAATCTTTTAGTTTTCAAGACTCATTTAATAAATATTTTTATTAACCCTTTTCTAGCAAAGACCATCACCCCAGACAATCAGCTGACTACAACGGTACTAACACGACCGATCGACATGCTCGAAAAACATCCAAACAGCTCCATCGGCAGCTACTTCAGCCCAGATAACCGAAGGAAGGAAGGAAGGAAGGAAGGAAGGAATACCAAGAGCGAATAAAGAAATAGCGAGTCACGCTTATGAGCCACAGAAGCTGCGAGGCTTAAGTACACGATTGATTAAACCCTGTAAATTCCAAGTCATCTATTGAGACCGTCTCTACTGAAATGAAAAGCAAAAATCAGGCGATGAAAAACAAGCTAAACCACTTGCTTTCCATCGCCTCAAAATGAAAAATTAAATGAAACAGCAGCCGGCTAAAGCTGATAAAATTCCTCCCAGCCGGCTCTTGGACGAGCTCCAACCAGCAAGGCATTAGCCAACGGATTATTGGTAATTTGTTTCTTATCGCGATCGAAAACTAGCTTGGTATTCAGCCGCTGCGCCAACACCCCAAGGCTAAACACCTGGCTTAACGGACCGGCAATAGCAAACGACGAACGACATGTTTCTTCTCCCCTACAAGCCAGCAAAAAGTTGGCAAAGTGGTTGGAAGGACTCTTCGGAACCTCGGGAAGCTTAGCAGCCATCGCCTTTCCTTTTTCTTCAGGAATAATGGATAAAGTACTGCCATGCGAGCCACCTTTAAAGGTCAGCTCTTTGCTATAAATGATTTTTCCGGGATTCAATTTCGAAGGCTGCAATTTACCATTACTGGCCGGTGGAATGTCCGGATCAAGCTCCGAAACGCCGTAGCCTTCAGGAACTTCAGGAACATTATTCATACCATCGTACCAGGTAATGGTCAGCGGAGGCATGGCGCCCCGTTCCGGAAACTTAAAAGCCAAGGTAGAAGCCTGCGGAAAGAAAAATGGATTGTGTCCTTCTATCTTTATCGGATCGACCTCATAAGGCAATCCCAAATCTAAAAACTGATGTGCCGTGTCCATAATGTGAGCGCCCCAGTCACCCAGTGCCCCCATGCCAAAATCGTACCAGCAACGCCACTGTCCGTTAACAAAATCTTTTTGGTAATCGTGATGCTGCGCTGTTCCTAACCAGGTATCCCAATCCATCGTTTCCGGAATGGGCTGCCCGTCAGGAAACCTGGCCATCGCGGTATCCCAGCCATGCCAGCGTCTTCTTCCATTCATATGAGCCGTAATGGCCGTTACATCTTTAATGATTCCGGCTTCCTTCCAGGCTTTAAACTGAAAATAGTTGGCTTCCGAATGTCCCTGATTCCCCATTTGGGTGGCCACCTTGTATTTCTCAGCCCCTCTCATCATCAGTTCCACCTCGCTAAAGGTGCGTGCCATGGGCTTTTCCACATACACATGTTTTCCCTGCGACATGGCCAGCATGGTAATCGGGAAATGCGAAAAGTCGGGGGTTCCCACACTTACCGCATCAAACTGATTCCCCATTTTATCGAACAACTCGCGGAAATCGCGAAACCGGGGTACATCCGGAAATCGCTTGATAAGATCGAGGGTGTGTTCAGCGCCCATATCCACATCGCACAAGGCGACCACATTAGCCAATCCGGTATTATGCAGCGCTTTGATGATTTCACCACCACGATGGCCAATTCCAAAACAGGCCAGATTGACCTTATCGCTCGGGGCTACGCTTCCAAAAGCTTTTCCCAGTACAGTTGACGGGATGATGGTAACTCCTGCGGCAGCCGCAAAAGCAGTACTGCCTGTCCGTAAAAAATCTCTTCGTTTCATCGGTTTATTCGTTTAGTTGTTCGTTATTTTGAGTCTAAAATTAAACTTCCACTTTAGCTTGATCTATTTTTGCCTTTTAGCGCCTTGTCTGTTTCACCTTCTCCAGCAACCAACCAAAGACCGTTGCCATACGCTGGAAAACAATCAAAATCCACCATCCACTACGAAACTGGAAACTTCGCTCATTAAAACATGCCCTATCCGGTACTGAAATTCGTAAGGACTTACAACTTCAAAAAATACAATCGATTGTATCATTTGAACAAATCGAGCCTAAGATAATAAAAGAGACGGAGTGCAGCCCTAATGAACTGCTACAAAACACACATCTCGCCCTGCTAATTCGTTAAACAACATTAGGGCTGCTGCCAAAAAGAACATTTTCTCCTGTCTGCCACTTGCTTGAACGAAACGGAACATGGATTTGCCGGAATTTGGCTAACGCGCTTTTCACCTTCCAGTGAAGTGGAGGACTTAGGTATTGTTGGTAATCGGTGCGTTCGTGACCTCGTGCCTCCGTACATTCGTATCCTCGTGCCTTCGGTTATCCGTTTTGAGCGTCTTCCTGAACTTGTTTCAGGATCTGTTGCTAGTCAGAAGTTGTCGGTTATTATTGGTTCCGGTTAATACCTGCTGGTCCTTTCTCCTCCTGCCAAGGAGGAGAACTTTCGCCCAACGCGAAAGGGAGGTGGTCGCCCTGTTGATCAATGCCTTATCCCAACAGCACTTTTCATTTCTTTTCCGATGAAGAAGACCTGTCCTTTTGGCTTGATCCAAAAGAACGAAAAGATCAAGGCGGACGATGCTTTTGAACGAAAATGACGGATCAGTCACTCCCCGAAAACCAACTCCTCTCGTTGGTCGTCAAACAGGGTTTTCTTAACGAGTACCCGCGCGGATTCCTTCCCTTGTTTTCTGTTTCAAAACCCTCGTAGGCCGAACTTTTCACCTTCCGGTGAAGTGGAGGAATTAGCCGTTCGCCATCGCAATTCTCTGTGAATCACTCCGTGCGACTCTGTGGTTAGCTCTTAGTCTTCGGACGCTGTCAGGTTGCTGTGCGCAGGCAGCCCTCTTGACTCTTGGTTCTCAGTTACTCGCGACTCACTACTCGTTTCTCACGACTCTCTACTACTCAGATCGCCAGAAAGCAGTCGGGTGAAAAAGCATCCCGGGCAGGTGACGCGAAAAACAGGTAGACTCCCTCACACAAACCCGATTCTTCTGGAAGTGCAATCAGTCCTCCTTGCGCTGAGCGGTGTATGCCACTTTCGAATGGTCCTTGAAACCCGTCTGCTGAAACCGTTGCATACCAAAGCTCATCACTTAAACGAAGCCCGGTCAGTCCTTCATCGTTCAGCCAGCTCACCTCCAGCTGATCGACTTGTTCCGGATCAGCAACCAACGTAAGCTTAAAAGGTAAGGGCAACGTGCCGTCAGCAAAATGAAGCATGGATGGATCTTCCAACTCTCCCGCGCGACCGAATGCTGGCATGTTTGCTTTCATAAACAAGTGATACCCACTGCTGTTCGTTGCCAGCCGGTTCCAAATAGGAATAATAAACTGCTGCTTATACTGCTTGCAAAAGGCACTCACCGCCTTAAACCGCTGCCGATGTTGCAGCTGCCGATCCGACCAGGAGTCTTTGGTGTAGTTTGGTGCGGCCCGCACATACGACATATCACCGCGCTGAACAACCACCAGCGGTCCCAGTTTACCCGATACTGATCCCAATAATCCGTCTTTTATCTTCGCCATAACTGAGTCTTATATTATACATACTTTCTGTATTTCTTCTACGTATCTTCTGCGTAAAAAGATACAGAAGCTATACAGAAGCTATACAGAAGAAATACAGAAGATACCCAGAAGATATGGATTTGATCCCTTTCGAAAACGCAAGTAATACGAACTCACGAAGGCACGAACGGATGAACGTACGAGGTCAGGAAAATGGGTAGAAAGCATGGAAGAGGGAGACAGGAGGAAAGAGCACTGGGCGCAGAGAAAGGGAGAAGGCTTTTTGCGAAGGCACGAGCACACGAGGGAACGATGTCAAATGAAAATAGCGAGAATCGAGCATCCAATGAATGCCTACCACTGACAATTTATCCTGTGAAATTTACAAAGAGAGTATTTCCTAGGACTGAAAACCGCCAACTGAAAACTCTCAACTGACGACTGACAATAGCCTGAAGGGCTTCAATCAATTTAGCCCGGGGCAGAGCAAGCGTAGCGAGCGACACCCCGGGACAACAAGAGAAAAGGCACCCCCGGCTGCGAGCAACAGCCTGTAAAAGCACCAATGCTGCGGCAGACGGAACGGAGAAAGGAGATGCAAGATTAAAGGTTAAAGGATAAAGGAAGAAGAACGTACGAAGGCACGAGGATACGAAGGCACGAACTCACGAACGTACGAAGAGACGAACTGACAACTGACAACTGACAACTGACAATAGCCTGAAGGGCTTCAATCAATAAGTCCCCACTTAGCCGTAGGCGAAAGCAGGGCTGGCCGTCAAACTCGCTCGGGCCGGCGATGGCGGGAGCGGTTTTTGGTGGGTACCCAGGGATGTGGTCCGGAAAGAAAAAACCGTGAGGCGCGACGAAGGATAAGTTTGACAAGATTTTTTTGCCTGGTTTTTTCATCAACTGGAAAAAATGAAGTCCCGTCCGGAAGGACAAGCAAGCTACAAGGAGAAAGGTTAAAGGCGATCACGAAGGCACGAACGCACGAACGTACGAACGTACGAAGGCACGAGCACACGAGGGAACGATGTCAAATGAAAATAGCGAGAATCGAGCATCCAATGAATGCCTACCACTGACAATTTATCCTGTGAAATTTACAGAGAGAGTATTTCCTAGGACTGAAAACCGCCAACTGAAAACTCTCAACTGACGACTGATAATAGCCTGAAGGGCTTCAATCAATTTAGCCCGGGGCAAAGCAAGCGTAGCGAGCGGCACCCCGGGACAACAAGAGAAAAGGCACCGCCGGCTGCGAGCAACAGCCGGTAAAAGCACCAATGCTGCGGCAGACGGAACAGAGAAAGGAGATGCAAGATTAAAGGTTAAAGGATAAAGGATAAAGGAAGAAGAACGTACGAAGAGACGAACTGACAACTGACAATAGCCTGAAGGGCTTCAATCAATAAGTCCCCACTTAGCCGTAGGCGAAAGCAGGGCTGGCCGTCAAACTCGCTCGGGCCGGCGATGGCGGGAGCGGTTTTTGGTGGGTACCCAGGGATGTGGTCCGGAAAGAAAAAACCGTGAGGCGCGACGAAGGATAAGTTTGACAAGATTTTTTTGCTTGGTTTTTTCATCAACTGGAAAAAATGAAGTCCCGTCCGGAAGGACAAGCAAGCTACAAGGAGAAAGGACGAAGGCGATCACGAAGGCACGAGGATACGAAGGCACGAACTCACGAACGTACGAAGGGATGAGCGTACGGATACGCTGAATATACTTAGGAACTTAGGAACTCAAGAATGCGCAGACAAGCGTGAGTCTACCGAGGGTCGTATCGGCAGTAACGCATAGTGAAGACTGATAATCAACAGGCTGAGCAAGGCTAAAAAAATGCCCGAGATGGCCTGTTACTCTTTACCGGCGACAGACAAAATTCAAATCCATTATAAATAAGGCTTTGCGTGCAAAAAAAACATAAAATAAGGGTAACTTATTCGCTTAATTCGGGATTAACTTATGTTAGTTTTATGCTTTTGAACATATTTTCGCTACCTGCAATTGATTGAAAGGCTAAGTTCCCAACTGATGAAACAAATCCGGAGCGAACAGCCAAGCAACACATCCTACTGAACAACAATACATTAGGACACAACATCGATACAAACATAAAGCTATCAAGCAGGTAGCAGCTGAGTCCTTAAGCGTTTAAAACGCATAAACTGGACAAACAGTGGCGTCTCAAGGAGCAAGGGTTTTAACTTGGGATTTTGTAATTTTAGTAATGTTGAAAACACTTGGTTGTGAATTAAGTGCAAGAATCAATTTTTAAATGGTCCTAAAAAATAAGATTCTTACGGTCGTAGTGGGTGTGATAGTGTTCGCGTGTTTTTTGCAGGAAATTAGTTTTTCTCAAGCTCATCCATCATCTGAGTCATTCAAGGAGAATGTCTTGGATGTTTTTTTCATGCCCCTAAGTGAAGCTCAATCGGCAACCCATTCCGAAGCCAACCAACAGCATCCAAACGCCAACGAGCCCGAGCTTATTGCCTTAGCAACAAAAAAAAAGACAGCAAACCCCAACGAGCGATGGAATGCGAGGACCGAACCACTTACCGAAACCAATAGCACCCCTCTTTCGAACATCGCTCCGCCGCCTCCAACATCAACCGGAACAGGAGGTTTATGGAGTGCTTCTTCCAGTTGGGATGGAGCTGTGCCTACGGCGAGTGAAGAGGTGTTTATTGCGACCGGAACCACCATCACAATTGATGCTGCTGCTACTTGCCAAAACATCACGATCCAGACAGGAGGCAGCCTGGTTATAACCAATGGAGCAACGCTGACCATTACCGGCGACTGGACCAACAACGGGACGTTTACTGCCAATGATGGAACTGTTGCGTTTAATACGCACGGTTCAACAATTACAGGCGCAACAAGCTTCAATAATCTTTTAATTAATGCCGGAGAAGATGTTAGTTCGATCATTGCCGTTAACTCAGACATCACCGTCAATAACCTGCAACTTGAAAAAGGCTTACTTCAAGTCAATGGTGGTACCACCACCATCACCCGCTTAAACAATCCGGGAATAACTACACCCACAAGTGTCATTTCTGCAAAGGCAGGACTTGAGGTCAATACAGGAGGGACAATTACTACTGGTGATTTCACCATTAACAATAAAGGACTGATTCGGGTGAATGGCGGCACAGCCAATTTTGGAAACTCTTCCGGGAACAGTGTCGAAACCAATACGGATGGCGTTTTTGAGGTATCTGACGGTACAGTAAATATTGCTGGTCGACTGCACAACTCAGCAGGAGGCTCTTTAGTTCCTCCGGGGATTCCTTCCGGTATAAACATTTCAGGCGGTATCATTACACTTGCTACCGAGGGCAACGGTCTGGGCAATACCGGCTCATTAAATGTTACTGCACAAGGTGCTTTCAATTTCACCAGCGGAACAATCATTTTTGAACATGCCAGTACCGCCAGCGCTGCTATTGACATGGGACTATCAGGAGAACTAGGCGACGGAGCCAAAAGTATTACCAATGGGGTATTTCAGTTCGGAAATACAAACACGACTTCAAACAGCACCTTCGTTGTCAATAGTGAGATCGCGATCCCGAATATTAGCACCTGGGATGGGATTGATTTGGAATTAGCACACTCCCTGGAGATAACAAATAGTTTTAATTTGGGTGTAGATAGTCGTTTAACACTTAACGATGATACCCTTCAAATCCCTGCAACGACTGGACCTAAATATGAGTTTCGCTTAGTGGATAATGGAGAATTGATCCCAATCGATATTCAAATTACAGGAGGTAGTGGACCTGGACAGATTGCGCTCAGTATGGGAGCATCGAAGCCTGATCAAAATGAAAATTCAGATGGCGCAAGTTTCCTGAACCGGTATTGGGATATTGATATTACAGGATTTACCGGAAGTTTTTCTTATGACGTCTTTGCAGACTTTGTAGACACTGACATTCATAATTCAGGAAGCTCAATTTCAGCAGCAGTCTATTCAAAAAACACTGCATCATGGGAAATTTATGATGGCGAAGGAGTGGGTAGCATTAATACCACATTGTATGATTTAATAGCTTATGGCATTACCGATGGAAGTATCATCCTATCGGGGATTAACAGTGCGCCAACGGTTAGTGTTTCTTCTAGTACTAATCCGATTTGCTCGGCCCAATCGACCACCCTTACCGCTAATGCAACCGGCGATCCAACTTTGACTTATGCATGGACCTCCGATCCTTCAGGTAGTTATCCAACCACGGCAGCAATAACAGTCAGCCCATCCACCAACACCACCTACACCGTTACGGTAACGGATGCGAATGGGCTTAGCGCGCAGGATCAAATTGATATCACGGTTGATGAGGCTCCAGTAATTGCAGGCTCGATCAGCGATACAGATGTTGAAGGCTGCGGTCTGGCGGATGCTCCTGCGGCAACCACCGTGGCCGAACTTGAGTCCATGGGACTCACCATTAGTGATGACATAACACCCAATACTGCCCTGACTGTAACCAGTTCAGATGTTTCTGCCGGTACCTGTCCGATTGTTATTACCAGAACGTATACCGTTACCGACGAATGTACAAACTCAGTTAGCACAAGCAGTACAATTACTTTAACGGATAATGTGCCACCAGTTTTTGATGCC
>NZ_JBQYLH010000001.1:581202-598006 GCF_052677165.1 Sunxiuqinia sp. sy24 | reverse complement strand
CACATTTACCGCTACCGACGAATGTACAAACTCAGTTAGCACAAGCAGTACAATTACTTTAACGGATAATGTGCCACCAACCGCCAGCAACCCACTACCAATAAATGTAGAATGTGCAGTTGATCTTCCTGGTCCGGATATCACCGTGGTAACTGATGAGGCAGACAACTGTACTTCGAATCCAGTGGTAGCGCATGTAAGTGATGTCAGTGATGGTGGATTCAATCCGGAAGTAATCACAAGAACATATTCCATTACAGATGATTGTGGGAATAGTATAAATGTAGAACAGATAATTACCATTGACGACATAACTCCACCCGATGCACAATGTCAACCCCTAGCAATTCAGCTAGATGCAGCCGGTAATGCTTCAATTACAATAGCTGACATCAACAATGGAAGTAGCGATAACTGTACTGCAGACGAAGATTTGGTGTTTGCGTTGGATAAAACGGACTTTACTTGCAGTGATTTAGGAACAAATAATGTTGTTTTAACCGTTACCGATGAACATGGCAATGCTTCTACCTGTACAGCGGCGGTTACAGTTGAAGACAATATAGACCCGACGATCACCTGCCTGTCATCTTATACTGCCACAGGAAGTTCTGCATGTTCAGGAACAATAAATGTGGCTGCTCCGGTTTATGATGATAACTGCGGAGTGACTGCTGTTAACTGGACCATGACCGGAGATACGAACGACTCCGGAAGTGGTGCTATCGGAACGTACACTTTTAATCGGGGAACCACAACAATTTTATATACGGTAAATGACGCGGCAGGCAATGAAAATCAATGCAGCTACCAGATTACCGTTCCCGATCGATTGACGACAACTGCGACGGCCTCAGCAACAGTAACCTGTAGCGGTGATGATTTGACCTTGTCAGCCACGCCATCAGGCGGAACTGCCAATTATTTGTATTCCTGGACAGGTCCAAACGGCTTTAATTCTTCGCAACCGAATCCGGTGATTAATAATATTACCACAGCAGTAAGCGGAAGTTATTCCGTTGTTGTTACAGATGCTAATGGGTGTACAGCAACAGCCTCGGTTTCAGTTACGGTTCGTCCAACGCCAACGGCAACGATCAGCGGAACAACAGAAGTTTGCCAGAATGACTCTCCGCTCCCCGCAGTTACGATAAGGAATCCCATGGACTTACCGGTTACGGTCACGTATACGATCAACAACACCGGATTAACAACGGTAAACATCGCTGCTCATGATGAGGCGATCGTTTCACAGGCAACGAGCAGTGCCGGAGATTTCGCTTATCGATTGGAAAGTGTGGGGTATTCATCGGGGCCTGCTTGTACCCATGCGCTTAACGAATCGGCTACCATTACCGTGCATCCAACGCCAACAGTGAATGCGATTACAGATAAGACCTATTGTTACGATTCGAATGTTGCGCCGATCGTGTTTTCGGGATCAGTTCCGGGCACAACTTTTGAATGGACCAGTAGTAATCCTGCTATAGGCTTAGGAAGTACTAACGGAACCGGGAATCTTCCTTCGTTTACAACAACGAATGCCGGTAGCAGCCCGATATCGAGTACAATAACGGTTACTCCTTACGCCAATGGCTGTGAAGGAAATTCGGAAACCTTTACGATTACCGTGCGTCCGGAGCTAACAGCTTCGATTAGTGTTGATAACACTCAGGCGTGTATGAATACACCATCGCCGATAGCCACTTTTACCAATCCGCTTTCCTTACCTGTTACCATCACCTATACCAGAAATGGTTCGCCGCAAACGATTGACGTATCTGCGAATGGTACAGCAACGGTGGCTGTTCCGACCACCACGGCAGGAACTTTTGTTTACGAGTTGGGAAGTGTGGCCTTTCAAACGACACCCTCTTGTTCGAAAACAATCACAGGATCGGTAAGCGTAGTCGTTAATCCGATACCCACGGCATCCGTCAATCGGCAAAGCCAATCGATCTGTACCGGTGAAACTATTGATCCGATTGTGATCACCGGCAATCCTGCAGGTACAACATTCACCTGGACACGGGATAATGTATCGGGGGTTCCGACTGATATCGCAAGCTCTGACTCCGGCAACACGATTAGCGGATCTTTAACGAATACGGGCAGTTCGCCGTTATTGGTTACCTTTACCATTACCCCAACTTACAACGGATGTCCAGGGACTCCGGAGAAAGCCCGGGTTATCGTTAATCCCAAGCCAGTTGCTACAGCAACACCGGCTTTACAGTCCCGGTGCTCCGGGGTGGCCTTCAGTCAGATTGTGCTTGATAGTGAAACCGGAGGAACAACTTATAGCTGGACAAGGGATAATACGAGCGCTGCGGTTGGTGTTGCCGAATCCGGTACCGGAAATATTAACGGGACATTAGTCAATACAACGAATGAACCGCTAACTGTTACCTTTACCATTACGCCAACAGCCAATGATTGCGTTGGAGATCCGATTACCGCTCAGGTGCTCCTCAACCCGAAGCCTGATATTGATGATCTGACTGAAGCTATTTGTAACAGTGGTACTTTTGAGGTGTCGCCTGAAGATGGTGTCGATGGGGAAGTGCCGACCGGCACAAGCTATAAATGGTCTATTCAATCTTCAACCGGAGGAATTTCAGGAGCGAAAGGTGATAGTGCAGCCACTATTACCGGTACCCTCTCCAATACGACCAATATAGAACAATACGTTGTTTATTCGGTTACGCCTTTTTATGGTGCTTGCCGCGGAGAGGTTTTTACCTTGACAGTTACCGTTACACCTGAGCCGGCTATTGATGATATGACCGCCAACCAGTGTAGCGGAGTGCCTTTTAATGTTAGTCCGGCGAATAACACGAACGGAATTGTTCCTTTGGGGACAACTTACGAGTGGGTGGTGACCGATGACGGAGGGGTGTCAGGAGCTGAAGACGGAAGCGGATCAAGTATCAGCGGAACGCTGACCAATTTGACCAATACGGCGAAAGTAGTCAGTTATACGGTTAGCCCGACAGCCGGGACCTGCGAAGGAGAGCCCTTTATTCTAGATGTTACCGTTAAACCGGCACCGGCTATCACTCCAATGACAGCAACAATTTGTAGTGGCGGAAGTTTCACCCTTACACCAACTGATGAAGCCAATGGGAATATTGTACCTTTGGGAACGACCTACCGTTGGTCGGCACCATCGCTAAGTACTCCGGGCGGAATTACCGGAGGCGGGGCAGGGAGCAATGCTGCAGCCATAAGTGGTACCTTAACCAATACGACGAGTGCCGTACAAACGGCCACCTATTGGGTCACTCCTACTGTTGGTGGTTGCGATGGTTTGCCCTTTGACGTAGTGGTTACCGTCACCCCCAAGCCGGCCATCAATCCGATGACCGCAACGATTTGTAGTGGCGGAGATTTTGATTTGACGCCAGCGGATGGAGCGGATGGAAATGTTGTTCCTGCAGGAACAACCTACAGCTGGTCGGCCCCCAGTGTTACGGGGATCACCGGAACACAAGCCGGAACGGATGAAACGAGTATTAGCGGAACGCTGACCAATACCTCCAATACCGTAAAAATAGTTACGTATACGGTAACACCGACTTCGGCCGAGGGCTGCCCCGGAATTGTCTTCTCGGTCGCTGTAACCGTCAATCCGACACCGTCAATTCCCAATACGACTGTAACAGTCTGTAGCGGTGAAGCTTTTTCTATCAGTCCAGCTAACGGGACGAATGGAAATATAGTGCCGTCAGGCACCGATTATTCCTGGGGAGTTCCAGTTGTTAGCGGAAGCATGACCGGTGCCGCAGCTGGTAGCGGGAGTTCCATCGGCGGAACGCTGACCAATCCAACAAATTCGACACAAACGGCAACCTACACGGTAATGCCAACTTCCGGTAGCTGTCCGGGATCGACTTTCGAGCTGACAGTCATCGTTAATCCTACACCATCAGTGACCATCGGCGACAATGCCACCATCTGTTATGGTGTGGAAAATCCGGATATCACCTTTACCAACCAGGTGGATTTACCGGTAACTGTAAGCTATACAATCAACGGAGGCGCTAATTTCACGGAGAACATCGCTGCAGGCGGAACAACCGTTATACCCGCAGCCATCAACCAGGAGGGCACCTTCGTCTATAAGCTGGTGAGCGCGGTTTACCAATCGTCTCCCACTTGTCCAGCACCCTTAACCGGCACCGCAACCATTGTGGTCAAGCCCATTACAACGGTAGCTATTGACCGAGATCCGGCTGGTACCATTTGCTTTGGCGAGTCGGTAACCTTTACTTCCAATGTAACCGATGCTGGCACTAATCCTGCCTATCAATGGTACTTGAATGGTGCAGCACTTTCAGGAGAAACTGGTATCAGCTTTACTTCGGCAACACTAAACAATACCGATAAGGTTAAATTAGTCGTGACGACTTCCGATACCCCTTGCCCGGGAGCTATTCAGAGTAATACTGTTACCATGACGGTGAATCCGACTGTTGTGCCGGAAGTTCATATTCTGGAATCGCAAAACCCAATTTGTGAAGGTACTGAAGTGACCTTCACAACAGATCTGGTCATTGGCGGTGGAACAAATCCGACCTATCAATGGCAAATCTCCACCGATGGAGGTACTAATTGGAATGATCTAGTTGGTGAAACCAATGACTCTTTCTCGTCATCAACCCTTGACGATGGTGACCAGGTAAGGTTGGAGCTGATTTCCAATGCCCTTTGTGCCGCAAATCCGGCACACAGTAATGAAATCATCCTCTTTATTGATCCTCTTCCAACAGCTTCAACCGCTGGAAGCGCGGCTATCTGTGTGGGTGACAGCTATACCTTGAGCTCAGGCGAAGCCACTGCAACGGACGGTGATATCAGCTGGAGCCACAATGGTACTGGTACAATTACCAACGGCAACACAACAGCGCCAACATACACCCCGGGAGCAGTGGATGCCGGAAATACCGTAATGCTGACCATGACCGTGACCAGTGACAATAATTGCGGTTCGGCAACGGCTGAGGGCACTTATGCCATAACCGTTTACCCCTTGCCGGTTCCGACAATTAGCGGAGATCAGATCGTTTGTGAAAACGCCACCGGACATGTTTATACGACTGAGGGCGGCATGAGCGATTATGTTTGGGTAATTACCGGAGGTTCAGTAACCAGCGGAGGAAGTAGTGCCGATAATACGATAACCGTTAGCTGGGGGCCGACAGGCACAGGAACTGTTTCGGTTAATTATACCAGTGCCGATGGCTGTACGGCTGCTTTGCCAACCGCGATTTCGGTTAGCATTGAGCCGCTACCTAACGCTTCAGCGGGAGGCAGCCAAACGATTTGTGAGAATGAAACGGCGACAGTCAATGGAGCTTCAGCCGATAATGGTGACATCCTCTGGACAGTGACTTCCGGCAATGGTTCTCTGACAAACGAAACTTCATTAAGCCCAACTTACACCCCTGGGGCCGGCGATGCTGGAAGCACGGTTAGACTAACCATGACCGTAACCAGTGACAATGCTTGTGGAACAGCTACGGCAACCGCCAACTACTCCATCGTTATTGATCCACTCCCCACAGCAAGTGCCGGTGGAAGTACCACAATTTGTGAAGATGGAGCCGCTACTGTGAGCGGAGCATCAGCAAGTAATGGAACAATTTTATGGACTCATAATGGTGCTGGTTCGATTACTGCGGGCACCGAAACGACAATTAGTCCTACTTATAATGCGGCTTCCGGAGATGCCGGGAATACGGTTACTCTGACCCTAACTGTGACAAGCAACAACAGCTGTGGGACAGCTACTGCATCGGATACTTACACCATTGATGTAGATCCAAATCTGGATGTTAGTGTCAGTGTCGGTACGCTAGCACCTGTTTGTTCCGGCGAAAGTATTACCCTCACGGCAACACCTGTCAATGAAGGAGGAAATCCAAGCTACGAATGGTTTGTCAAAGGTTCTTCTGTTGGCAATAACAGTCCAACTTATACTTACACACCACTTGACGGTGATGACGTTTACGTGGTCTTGACTTCAGATGAGACCTGTACCAGTGGAAATACAGCAACCAGTAATAGCGTTACACTTCAGGTTGATGAACCGATCACCGAGACACCGCAACTACCCGATGGGCCTGTATCTGTTTGTTCGGTAGCGACCGTGTTAAACTATTCCGTACCTGCTGTAGACAATGCATCCTACTATGACTGGAACCTGCCTGCTGGCTGGATAATAGCGTCGGGAGAGGGGACAAATGCAATAACCGTTAATGTTACGGGAGTCTCTCCAGATATCTACACTATTTCGGTTACTGTAAGCAATGCTTGTAGTGCCACGACAACCAGTGCCCCTTTGGAAATTACAGTGGGTGATTACGCCACAGCTGATGCCGGAGCAGATCAAACGATTTGCTACGATGAGGCTACTATCAGCATTAGCGGGACGCCGGGAGGAGCTGCGAGCAAGAACAAGGGAACTTGGACAAGCTCAGGATCTGGAACATTTGGAAATATTTTTAAGACAGATGCAACCTATACTCCAAGTATAGCAGACCGGAACGCTGGTTCGGTGACGCTCACCTTTACAACTGATGATCCCAGCGGGACGTGTGCTCCCGCGACTGATGACTTGATTTTGACGATCAGACCAGAACTGTTTGCGACGATCTCCGGCACAGAGACTATTTGTGAAGGATCATCGTCAGGAATTACATTCTCCGGAGAGCCCAATTCAATTATAACATACAATGATGGTGTTTCTGATCAAACCATTGCCATTGGAGCAAGCGGATCTGCGAGCTTAAATACGGGTTCATTGACTGCTACAACGACTTATACCCTTGTAAGCGTGGATTGGGCTACAGAACCAAGCTGTGCCGAGAATGTATCAGGAGCTGCGACAATAACTGTTGAACCATTGGCTATTGTTGATGCAGGAGCCGCTCAAACGATTTGTGAAGATGAAATCGTCAGTTTGAATGGAACCGTGACCATTGGTGCTACTGCAGGAATCTGGACTACCAATGGTGATGGATCGTTTGATAATGCGACCTCTTTGAATACCATTTATACACCAGGAGCCAATGATATCGCTTCCGGGTCGGTAACACTAAGCTTGACAAGTACCGACCACGCCGCAGCATGTAACGAAGTTGCAGATGATGTTGTAATCACGATCAATCCATTACCTGTTGTTGATGCCGGAACAGATCAAACCATCTGCGAAGGTGAGGATGTAAGTTTAAGCGGTTCTGTGACTGGAGCGGTAAATACCGGAAGCTGGTCAACTAACGGATCAGGTTTGTTTGATGATGTGAGTTCCTTAAATGCCATTTATACCCCGAGCGCTGCAGATATTGCTGATGGCTCAGTTACCTTGACATTAACGAGTGACGATCCGGCTGGGATATGCGATGTTGTTGCAGCCGATGTCATTATTACGATTAATCCACTGCCTGTAGTTGCTGCCGGAGAAGACCAAATCATATGTGAAAATGAAACCATTAGTTTGAGTGGTTCGGTGAGCGGAGTGGTTAGTTCGGGAAGCTGGACCAGTAATGGTTCCGGTTCGTTTAACAGTGCTAGTTCATTCAATGCGATTTATACTCCAAGCGCTGCTGATATATCGGCAGGCTCCGTTGTTTTAACGTTAACCAGTATCGATCCGGATGGAACAGGTCCTTGCGAACCGGTTGCTGATGAGGTGGAAATTTCAATTAACAGTCTGCCTGTGGTTGCAGCCGGAGAAAATCAAATCATCTGTGAAGGTGAACCCGTTTTCTTAAACGGTTCAATTAGTGGTTCGGCAACTAGCGGGATCTGGACAAGCAATGGCTCCGGTTCATTTGATGACGAAACGACATTCAATGCCATCTATACTCCGAGTGCAGAAGATCTAACAGCAGGCTCCGTTATTTTAACTTTAACCAGTATCGATCCGGATGGAGCAGGTCCTTGCGATGCCGTTTGGGATGAAGTTGAAGTCACCATTAATCCATTGGCTACCGTTGATGCAGGGGCTTATGGTCCGCTGTGTCAAGGGAATTCTATAACTCTCTCCAATGCAAGTATCGGAGGTGGTGCTTCAACAGCCGCCTGGTCAATCGTCTCCGGAAACGGCACACTTAGTTCTACCGCTCAAACGTCGACTCCTGAGACCGTAAGCTTTACGCCGGCAGCCAATTTCTACGGTACGGTAACTTTAAGACTGACAACCAACGACCCGTCGGGCCCTTGTAGCTCAGTCGTTACTACAACAACATTTACGGTTAACCGGGCTGTCGTTATTACTACCCAACCGGTTAATACCGGTGTGTGTGTTGGACAGCAGGCTGATTTGACAGTCGCGGCAGTAGGAACTGGTTTAAGCTATCAGTGGTATAAAAATAATTCGCCAATCCCGGGAGCAGAATCGGCAACCCTTCATTTTGCCTCAGTAAGCTTAACCGACAATGGAGAATACAATGTTGTTGTTAGCGGGGAATCGCCTTGCTCGCCACAGACCTCTAATACCGTTACGCTGAATGTTGATGCCACGATTACCATCACTACTCAGCCGGTATCGCAAACAAAATGTGAAGGAGAAAACGTCATTTTAAATGTTATTGCCGATGCCGGCGGGGTTCCGTTAACTTACCAATGGCGGAAAAACGGGACTGCCATTTCCGGCGCCACCTCATCGTCTTATACCTTAACGAATATTTCGACAGCTGATGCCGGCAATTACGACGTTGTGATCTCCGGAACAGCAGGGTTTACCTGTTCGTCGGTGACATCAACCACGGCTTCGCTGAACGTGAATACCCTGGGGACGATCGCCCTATCCGGCAACGACGACCAAACGGTATGTATCGACAAGGCAATTTCAACTATTGAATATACCCTTGGAGGTTCGGCAAACAATTATGAGCTGACGGGCTCACTTCCGGCAGGAGTCACGGAATCATTCAGCGGCAATGTGCTCACCCTATCCGGTACACCGACCGAAACGGGAACCTTTGCTTATACGGTAACGACCACTGGTAGTCCTTGTAATAATCCATCGTTGAGTGGAACCATTACAGTTGACGGGAACGCAACCATTAGCCTGGCCGGAGGAAATGCGACCCCAACACTTTGTATCAACAGTCCGCTGCAAACAATCACCTATTTGATTGGAGGGAATGCAAGCGGAGCATCGATTGTCTGGGATGCTGCAACACCAGCAGGGATCAACGGAAACTACAATGCCATCAACGGTTTATTTACCATCAGCGGAACGCCGACTGCTGCGGGAACCTACGGATTCACCGTAACAGCCGAATCGGGCTGTGCCGATGCATCCTTGTCGGGAGAGCTTACCATTACCGAAGATGCCACCATCTCCTGGACTTCGGGAGATATCGATCAAACCGTATGCCTTCGAACGCCAATCGAACCGATCAGCTATACCATGGGTGGTTCTGCTACGGGCATTGTTTTAACGGGTAATCTTCCTGATGGTGTTTCCGGCTCTTACAGTGGTGGTGTTTACACCATCTCAGGAACTCCCCTCGCTCCCGGCACTTTTAATTATGCCTTGACGACGACGGGACCTTGCCAGAATGCTTCAGAGACCGGCACCATTACCGTTGATTATTACGCTGACGGTGGTTTCATATCACCCAGCATCGCTACGGTGTGTACCGAAATCAACAGCGGGACGTTAACCCTGGAAGGTTATTCGGGCAATGTCATCCAGTGGGAACAGTCTCTTGACGGAGGAAACACCTGGACCGTCATTCCCGGGACAGCAGGTCTCGATACCTATAATTATACCAATGTTCCAAGTACGACCCTGTTTACAGCTTTAATTGGGAATACGACTTGTGGTAACGTTTATTCGAGCACCGCACGCATAACTGTCATCCCGGCATTTACTCCTGAAATAACCGTTTCCTTAGGGGATTTATGTGCCGGTGAACCGGTGACCCTTACGGCTAACGTTGAAATTTTGCCCGACACCCTGGGTATTATATCGGGTGGTTCATTCGATGTTGCCAACCCCAAAGGATGGACTGTGTATGAAGATGGACTAGCCATTCATCCTTTCCCGGCAGCGGGCAATAACCGGGAAAATGGGCCGTGGGCAGAAACCAACGGGCCTAAAGAGTTCTGTGGAACTATTTATGACACACCTGACAACACGAAATTTTCCATTGTAAACGGGGAGTTAAACTCCTGGATGGAAACACCGGTTTTCAGTCTTCCCGCCACCATGTCTTCCGCCGAACTGACTTTTACCCATGCCTATCATTTAGAGCCAGGAACAACGGCCAAAATAGAGCTTTCGACGGATGGCGGAAATACCTATAACATCGTTTTAGCACAATATTCAGGTGATTTGAATTCCGGAAACCCCAATGTAATTAATGATGTTGGCGTTGATATGTCGGCCTACATCGGCTCCAGCGATCTGCAAATCCGTTTCAATTATGATGGAGTGGGCTGTAGCGTATGGGCGGTTGATGATATCGGTTTGCCCACGCCTCCGGCAGATGCAACTTTTGAGTGGGGTCCGGTAGAAGAAATTCCTGGTGGTTCAGGATCAGAGGTTATTGTGGTGCCGGGAACTACAACCGAATATACTTTGACAGTTTATGTTGCCGGATGCCCGGGTGAAGCCAAGGCTGTTTGGGTCAATGTATATAACTTCCCGGATGTGTTTACCACCAATACCTGTGTTGGCGGTACGGCCACCTTTACGCATAACGGAGCTGAAAATGGGACCTGGACGGTAAGCGGTGGTGGTGTAATTAATTCAGCGGGCGAATTTACGGCCTCCGAAGCAGGATGTTTTGTAGCTACCTATGAGACTCCGGCTGGCGACTGTAGCGGCTCTGCCAACTTTGTTGTCTTCCCGGTAGCCCAAGTGCCTGTTGTCAATGATGGCTGTGGAGATATTGAGGTTACTCCGCCGACACTCGTCGATGGATTTGACATTGAATACAGCTTTGACGGCGGCAGTACCTGGGGATCGAGTAACTATTATTCACCGCCAGCCGATAATTGTGCCGGTTATCGCATTAAAACCCGTTACATTAGCTCTGCTTTGTGCGATCCGACTCCAGTGGGAGCGATCAGCGAATGTAATGATTCACCGGAATTCCTCAGATCTGTGGATCGAACAGCACCAACGTTTACAGTACCTGCTGATCTTACGATTTCGAAAGATGCCGATTGCAATTACGATGCTTCGGTTAGTGTGACTGGCGATGTGACCGATGAAGCAGATAATTGCTCTACCGGCTTGAATGCAACTTCTGAGGATGTTGTGACCACGGGAGCTTGTGAAGGCGAAGTGATCATTACCCGCTACTGGAGCTTGATCGATGATTGCGGTAACGAAACCAACCATACACAAGTTATAACGGTAGCCGACAATAATGAAGCTCCAACATTTTCGGCACCTGCCGATATCACCATCTACCGAAAAGCAGATTGTACCTACGATGCTTCGCTTAGCGTCACAGGAGATGTGAATGATGCAGTTGATAATTGCTCGACTGTTTTGGATATCGATTACAGTGATGCTACTACAGCGGGGGACTGTGGCGGCGAAGAAATTATTACCCGTACCTGGACGGTAACCGATGATTGTGGTAACTCAACCAGTAAAGTTCAGACCATCACTGTTGCTGATGATATTCAGCCAACCATCACTTGTCCGGCCGACCTCACTGTTCAGTGTCGTGACGACGTACCTGCTGCGAATGTTTCATCCGTATCAGCAACTGATAACTGCGCCGGGGCAGTGACTGTTACTCATATAGGTGATGTTTCGGATGGCGGAACCTGCCCGGAGATCATTACCCGGACCTATCGGGCTACGGATGTTTGTGGAAATTTTGTGGAATGTACGCAGAAGATTACCGTGGATGACACCACAGCACCAACAGCCAGCAATCCTGCTCCGATAACCGTTCAGTGTATCGGTGATGTTCCGGCAGCTGATATTAATGTAGTAACCGACGAGGCCGATAATTGCACGGCAACCCCGGTAGTGGCTTTCGTGTCGGATGTATCGGATGGCAACAGCTGTCCAGAAGTGATCACCCGTACCTACAGTGTAACGGATGACTGCGGAAACTCAATCAATGTCACTCAAACGATCAACGTTGGTGACGATGTTTCCCCTACAATAACCTGTCCGGCAGACATTACCCAAGCGGCAGAGGATGGTGAGTGTTTTGCTATCAATGTTAGTTTGGGGACCCCGACTGCAACCGACAATTGCTCTGCAGTAAGTTCAATAAGCCTAACCCATGATGCTCCTGCTCAATTCCCGGTCGGCGAAACCACTGTCACGTGGACAGCTACAGACGAATGTGGAAATGAAACCACCTGTACCCAAATGGTGACCATTATTGATGAAGAAAAACCGGAGATCTCTTCATGTCCTGGTGATCAAACCGTCAATGCTGATCCGGGTGTTTGTGGAGCTTATGTAAGCATTGAATCTCCAATTGCGATTGATCCTTGCGGTGTTCTTTCCATCGTCAACGATTTTAATGGCACGACAGATGCCAGTGGAATTTATCCCGTTGGGGAGACAACGGTGACCTGGACGGTTACCGATGAAGCCGGGAACTTCACAACATGTACGCAAGTCATCACGGTTATCGATAATCAGGATCCGATTTTCACCTTCTGTCCAAGTAATGAGGAAGAAGAAATTGCAGCAGACCAATGTTCAAAAACAGGCGTTTCACTGGGCGTGCCGACCATTGAAGACAACTGTAGTTATACTTTAAGTTATACATTGAGTGGTGAAACAAGCGGAAGTGGAAATGGATTGATCCCATCAACTCAGGCATTCAATGTTGGTGTAACGACTGTAACTTATACGGCGACTGATCCGGCAGGCAATACGGCCACTTGTCAATTCACAGTCACCATTAAACGATTGGAAATTCCGGAAGCCGCCATCACCTGCCCGGATGATCCAGCGACGGTGAATGCACTAATCGGACTATGTGAGGCACCAGTTGTAGTGCCCGCACCAGAAATCCACGACCCTTGTAATGCTATCGTTTCAGTTGTTAATGATTACAACCATACGGATAATGCCAGCGACACCTACCCTGTAGGAACAACAACGGTTACCTGGACCATTACAGATAAAGGAGGGACGACAACGACTTGTGTACAAACAGTTACAGTTATTGATGCAGAAGCACCGACGATCAGCTGTCAGGGAGATGTAGAAGATCTGATCACTAATGGCGGATGTGATTTGGTTAGCAGCCAGGTAACGGCCCCAACCTTTAATGATAATTGTCCAGATCCGGTACTTTCCTACCAATTAATCATGGAAGAGGGTACCGTAATCAACGGCAACGGATCAGCACACAACTACCCGTTCCCGGTTGGAAAAACACAAATCAATTATACGGTAACCGATGCAGCCGGATTAACAGCAACTTGTAGTTATACCGTATGGATTAAAAACCTTGACGCACCGCAGTTTGAGGTGGATTGTAATACAGCAATTGATGTAACCGTAAATGCCAGTTCAGGCTTATGTGAAGCCGATATTACCGTACCTGCTCCCGATATTACTAATCCTTGTGGAGAGGTTTACAGCATCACTAACGACTTTAATGGAACCAACGATGCCAGTGGCATCTATGAGGTTGGCCAAACTACTGTGATCTGGACTATCGTTGATGCTTCGGGAACGGTTTATACCTGTGAGCAAACGGTTACAGTTATTGATGCAGAAGCACCGACGATCAGCTGCCAGGGAGATGTAGAAGATCTGATCACTAATGGCGGATGTAATCTGGTTAGCAGCCAGGTAACGGCCCCAACGTTTAATGATAATTGTCCAGATCCGTTACTTTCCTACCAATTAATCATGGAAGACGGTACAATAATCAACGGCAACGGATCAGCACACAACTACCCATTCCCGGTTGGAAAAACGCAAATCAATTATACCGTAACCGATGCTGCCGGATTAATAGCCACTTGTAGCTATACCGTATGGATTAAAAACCTTGCTGATCCGAAATTTGAAGTGGATTGCAATACAGCAACTGATGTAACTGTAAATGCAAGTTCAGGCTTATGCGAAGCCGATGTTACCGTACCTGCTCCCGATATTACCAATCCTTGTGGAGAGGTTTACAGCATCACTAACGACTTTAATGGAACCAACGATGCCAGTGGCATCTATGAGGTTGGCCAAACTACTGTGATCTGGACTATCGTTGATGCTTCGGGAACGGTTTATACCTGTGAGCAAACGGTTATAGTTATTGATGCAGAAGCACCGACGATCAGCTGTCAGGGAGATGTAGAAGATCTGATCACTAATGGCGGATGTGATCTGGTTAGCAGCCAGGTAACGGCCCCAACCTTTAATGATAATTGTCCAGATCCGGTACTTTCCTACCAATTAATCATGGAAGATGGTACCGTAATTAACGGCAACGGATCAGCACACAACTACCCGTTCCCGGTTGGAAAAACACAAATCAATTATACGGTAACCGATGCAGCCGGATTAACAGCAACTTGTAGTTATACCGTATGGATTAAAAACCTTGACGCACCGCAATTTGAGGTGGATTGTAATACAGCAATTGATATAACCGTAAATGCCAGTTCAGGCTTATGTGAAGCCGATGTTTCCGTACCTGCTCCCGGCATTACAAATCCTTGTAATGAAGCTTACAGTATTGTTAATGATTCGCCCTACAAAACCAGTGATGCTAACGCCAGCGGAACTTACCCTGTTGGAACAACCACAATCAATTGGTTGATAACGGATGCTTCCGGCAACGAATATCCTTGTGTGCAAACCGTGACGGTAACCGACCTGCTTCCTACACTGGATTGCCCTGAGAATATTACCGTGCAAGCCGACTTCGATTTGCCGTATGCGAGCGATGTTCCTGTTCCGTCTCCAAGCTACGCCGACAATTGCCCGAATCCGGAGTTAAGCTGGGTAATGAGCGGAGTAACTACAGGATCTGGGAATGGCGATCCTAGTGGGATAAATTTGTTCCCGGCCAGTTACACTTTTAATGTCGGTGTAACTACCATTGAATACACGCTCACTGATGCGCATGGAAATACTGTAAGCTGTTCCTTCACGGTTACTGTAACAGGGCCACCGGTTATCATCTGTCCAACGGATTATCCGACAAACACCGATCCGAATGTCTGTACGGCTACAAGAAGCTCTGACGACTATGGATTGCCAACGCTTCAGGAAGGCGTTCAACCCGTTACTTGGACCTGGACCATCTATAATCCGGATGGCTCAGTAGGTGCGACAAATAGTGGTAGTCTTTTCGTTGGCAGTGCCGGCAATCCCGGACCTCCAGATATTCCCGACTATTCTTTTGAATTAGGAACATCGACAATTGTTTGGCGTGCAGAAAATAGATCAGGCTATAGTGAATGTTCACATCAGGTCATTGTAACTGATATCGAGCCACCGGTTGTGTCGTGTACCGGTCGTAACCTTGAGGGCTGTGATACCGATGTGATTACCGGCCCGGCTTTTTCAACGGTAACAGCGAATTCTTCGTATGCTGAATTCATTGATGCCACTAATCAGGGTTCAGCCACCGATAACTGTACGATTGACGCCGTTGAATATGTTGATGTTGTGGACGGCACCTGTCCGATCGTTGTCACCCGAACCTGGACGGTCTATGATGCTTCCGGTAATAATGCCAGTTGTGATCAGACAATCAACATTGACGATACGACTCCGCCAACGATAACTGCTCCAACAAGTAGGGATATTGAAGCTTGTGATGTGGACGCGGCTCTTGCAGTGGAAAACTTACTACCTTACAGCCCTAGCAGCACAACAATTACACTGGGCCAACTTAGGAATGAGGGTGGTGACGCTGATGATAACTGTCTTCTGTCTTCTGTTAGCTATATCGACGTGACCACTGGCAGCTGCCCATGGACTGTAAACAGAACCTTCTCAGCCACTGATGCCTGTGGTAATGTGGTTACAGCCACACAGGTCTTTACCATTACCATTAACGACACCACACCCCCCGTGGTAACTGCGGATGATGACGAGACGATTGAAGCTTGTTCTGTCATTGTTGGTCTTCCTTCATACAGCGAGACAGCTGTTACCGTTACAGGAGAAGAAGCGACCTACGGATTCTCGGTTGTGGAAGATTGTAGTTATGGGATTACTTACGTTGACGCAACAGTTGGTTCTTGTCCCTGGGTGGTCACCCGCACCTTCACCGCCACAGACGGCTGCGGTAATTTTGGAACAGCAACGCAAACGTTTACCATTGATGATACCACCCTTCCTACGGCAACTGCTCCGGGAGAGATCACCGTTGAAGGCTGCGATGAAACGGATATCACTGCAGACGGAACCTCCGCACTATCCTACAGTGCCAGCGAAGCAACAATAAGCCTGCTTCAGTTCCAGACTGAAGGTGGCAGTGCAGCCGACAACTGCAACATTAAGTCCATTACTTATTTCGACGGAACGCCGTCGGGCTCCTGCCCTGCTGTGGTTGAGCGAACTTTTACGGTCACGGATAACTGTGATAACCAAATCCTGGTTACGCAGACCATTACCATTGACGATACTACTAATCCGACAGCCAGCAACCCGGCACCAGTTACTGTTGAATGTGCCGGTGATGTACCTGCTGTTGATATTACGGTTGTTACCGATGAAGCCGACAACTGTACTGCCGCTCCGGTTGTAGCGTGGGTTAGTGATGTGTCGGATAACCAAACTTGTCCGGAAACGATTACCCGGACCTATAGTGTAACGGATGACTGCGATAACCAA